>JBOHCP010000833.1:0-2275 GCA_050698875.1 Streptosporangiaceae bacterium
TGGCCGCCCTGCGCGACGCGATCACCGGCACACCGTGGATGCCGCCCATCCCCGACCCGCCCTGACCACAATCAGCAAGTCACGCCACCTCAGTCAACGACCAGGGGTGAATGTTTACTCTTGAAGGCACTGGGACTGGCCCACCAGCTGCGCGTGCTGGCCTGTGATAGCGCGGCCGGGCCGGCCCAGCGGGGTCAGCTCAGCGCGCAGGTCGATCTCGTCGGCGGAGGCGGCACGGACATGGGAACCGGCATCGCGGCCGCGTCCGTCCTGCGGCCACGGCCGGCCATCATCGTGGTGCTGACCGACGGGTTCACGCCCTGGCCGGACGAGCCCCCGCGCGGCAGCGGGTAGTGGTGGGCCTGCTCGGCGACGAGGCCCCCGACGCGCCCGACTGGGCCAGGGCCATCCGGGTACCCAGCTGACGCAATGTCGGTGGCTGGAGGTCCTATCCGGGACGGGTCTCCCACAGTGCGCTGATCGGGATCGCGCGGAAGTGCGGGCCAAACGGCAGAGTGTGCTGGCCGGTGTACAGCACAACGCCCGCAACCAGGCTGTCCCCGAGACGGTCGGCGAGATGTCGGAGTCCTCGGAAGTCTTCAGCCCTGACGGTGGATCCTGCCTTCACATCGATGGCAACGACAAGTCCCCGGCGGTTCTCGACGATCAGGTCGACCTCTATCTGGTCCTTGGTGCGGTAGTGATACAGCTCGGCGCGTTGCTTGCACCAGGTGAGCTGGCGAGCGACCTCCATGGCGACGAACCCCTCAACAAGCGGGCCCAGAGGGCTTCCAGGCTGACGGAGACTGCCGGCGTCGAGGTCCAGGAGGTTTGCCGCGATCCCGGAGTCGACCATTGCCACCTTCGCAGTCCCGACAGCCCTGGTGCTGAGGTTGCGCGACCATGCAGGGACTCGCTTGATGAGAAAGACTTCTTCCAGCAGGCCGAGATAGCGCTTGATGGTTTGCTGAGCTAGGCCCAGCTCATTCGCGAGGGCACCGGGAACCAGGAGCTGCCCGGATCTAGCGGCGACAAGCCGCGTAAGTGCGCGCATCTCGGCACCGCGCTCGATCTCCGAAAGCTGAACCACGTCGCGGTTCACGATGTCGGCCACATACGCGTCCAGGAAGCGTTCTCGCCGAGCGCCGGTACGCGCCACCGCCTCCGGGAACCCGCCTCGGACAACCCGGTCAATGTAGCCGGCTCGGCCTTGTCCAGAGGTGTGGCGCAGGTCCGGTCCTAGCTCGAAGATCGCGTCCACGAAACCGTCTGGCTTGTCGTCTATCTCTCCTTGGGACAGGGGCCAGAGCTCGATCGTTTCCATGCGTCCCGGCAGCGCGTCCGGCAGCCCGCGCATGCCGAGCACGCGCGAAGATCCAGTGAGCAGAAACCGGCCAGGGCGCTGATCGGCATCGACTGTCTCCTTGATGGCCAGGAACAGCTCAGGGACTCGCTGGACCTCGTCGATCACCATCATGTCAGCGCCCGCGACGAACTCGGTCGGATCGAACTGCGCTGCCTGACGCGTTGCCGCCCGGTCCAGGCTGCGCCACTGGACCTCGCCGGCTCCAGCTATCTCTGCCACGAGCGTGCTCTTGCCGCACTGCCGAGCGCCGTTGACCAAGACGACACGTGTGTCAGCCAGCGCATCCTCGACCGCAGCAGCTGCGCGACGTGGAAGGATGCGCCCGATCGGTGACTGCGGCAGGAGTGCCATGCCCCTCATTCTGGCATGGGTCGTGTTAATCTAGCCGCTCTGACCGTGTTAATTTGGCCGTAGGCGAAGTATCAATCTAGCCGCTCCTGCTGTGTCAATCTAGCCGCCCCTCTGGTTCCCTCTGCACCGCGGGCAATTCGCGCGCCGAGCACTAACCCGCTTGGTCCATTCGGAGCGCCTCGCGGAGGAGGCGGACAGCCGGGCAATGGCAGTGGTGTAGGCGTGTCCGGGCGGGGTCGCGTACCCGACGATGACGGCCGGTTCGTGAGCCTGGACACCCGCGCTACGGCTGCCCAGGCCATGCAGGGCCAGCCCGCGCCGGGTGGCCTCGGCCAGAACGTCCTCCTCTCCCGCCTCCGCAGGCAGCGCCACGAGGGCGTGCAGGCCGGCCGCGATCCCGGTGACGCGGACCTGGGGCGCCCGGCGGGCAAGCTCGGCGACGAGCCGGTCTCGCCGCTGCCGGTAGCCAAGCCGCGCGCGGAAAGTACGCGGCCGCGGTCAGCGCGGCCACCGCGAATGTTCCTGCGTGCAGTTCTGACCCGATTCCACGAGTAAGAC
>JBOHCP010000834.1:0-2244 GCA_050698875.1 Streptosporangiaceae bacterium
CTCATCTCACCGCGCGCGGTACCTACAGCAACAAGGCACCTGGCGGTGTCGCCTACCGGTGCTCGTTCCGGGTCACCGAGGCGATGTTCTTCCAGGAGCGGATGATGCAGGCCGCTGCCGACGACCTGGGCATGGACCAGGCCGCGTTCCGCCGGATGAATTTCGTGCGCGACGACGACTTTCCGCACCGCACGCCGTTCGGCTTCCTCACCGACAGCGGCCAGTACGCCAAGTGCCTGGACGTCGGGCTGAAGGCCATCGATTACGAGGAGTTCCGGCGCGAGCAGACTGAAGCGCGCGCCCGCGGCCGGCTGCTCGGCCTCGGAATCTCCACGATGACCGAGCCGCTCGGGGCGGGCAACAGCCGCGAGTACGACATCCTCGGCATCAAGATGTTCGACTCGGCCGATCTCAAGGTGCACATGACCGGCAAGGCCATCCTGCGCACCGGGGCCAAGACCCAGGGCCAGGGCCACGAGACGACCTGGGCCCAGATCGTCGCGCACGAACTCGGCATCCCGGCTGACGATGTCCTGGTCGAGGAGGGGGACACCGACACCGCACCGTTCGGGATGGGCACCTACGCCTCCCGCAGCACCCCCGTCGCCGGTGCTGCGGTCGCGATGGTCGCCCGCAAGATCCGGGCCAAGGCCCGGCGGCTGGCCGCGCACCTGCTCGAGGTGTCGGAGGAGGACGTCGAGTGGGAGCTCGGCCGGTTCTACGTCCGCAGCGCGCCCGACCGCGGCGTGACGATCCAGGAGTGCGCGGCCGCCGCGTACTCCAACATGCCCGACGGCATGGAGCCCGGCCTGGAGAACACCGCGTACTACGACCCGCCGAACCTGACCTGGCCGTTCGCGGTCTACATCGTCACCGTTGAGGTCGACCCGGTCACCGGAGTCTGGGACGTGCTCAAGACGGTGGCGGTGGATGACTGCGGCGTCCGGATCAACCCGATGATCGTCGAGGGCCAGATCATGGGCGGGCTGACCGAGGCGTACGCCATGTCGAGCATGCAGTTCATCACCTTCGACGCCGAGGGCAACTGCGTGGGCTCGAACTACATGGACTACATGCTCCCGACGGCGTGGGAGACGCCAGGCTTCGAGCTGCACAGCGAGGTCGTCACGCCGTGCCCGCACCACCCCATCGGGGCCAAGGGCATCGGCGAGTGCGCCGCCGTGGGCGGCCCGGCCGCGTTCGTCAACGCGGTGATGGACGCGCTGTCCGGCACCGGGGTCCGCAACATCGACATGCCGCTGCTGCCCGACCGGGTCTGGGAGGCGCTGACCTACCGCCGCGACGTCTACGGCGCGCCGCCCGTCCGGGCGGACGACTAGCGGTGACCGGCATGGACGGCTGGGGAGTCCTCGAACAGGCCGCGGAGATGGCGCGGCGTGGTGAGGCGGCGTTCGCGCTCGCCACGGTGATCTGGCGGCAGGGGCCGTCGTCCAGCCCGCCGAGCTCGCGCGCGATCATCACCGCCGACGGTGAGGTACGCGGCTGGATCGGCGGCGCCTGCGCCGAGCCGTCGGTCATCCGGGAGGCTCAGCACGTCATCGCCTCGGGCGAGGCCCGGCTGCTGCTGCTCGGCAGCCCCGACCAGTTCGGCGGCGCGGTCCAGGACGGCATGGCAGTCGTGCCGATTTCCTGTCAGAGCGAGGGCGCCCTCGCTGTCTACATCGAACCCGTCGTGCCCGTTCCCCACCTGGTAGTGGTGGGCCGCTCGCCGATGGCCCACACCCTCGCCGATCTCGCCAGGGATCTTGGCTGGCGGGCTGATCTCATTGACGGCGCCGAATTCGCCACCTCGAACGCAGACGAGCGATCCATGGTCGTCGTCGCTACCCAGGGCCACCACGACGAGGCCGTCGTGGAGCGTGCAGTCGCGGCGCGCCCGGCCTATCTCGGCCTGGTCGGCTCGTCGAAACGCGGCGCGGCACTGCTCGGCTACCTCGCGGACCGGGGCGCGCCTGACGACGCCCTTGACCGCGTCCGGGTGCCTGCCGGGCTGGACCTCGGCAGCACCACGCACCCGGAGATCGCCGTCGCGATCATTGCTGAACTGGTTCAGCTGCGTGCCGCCGGCGCACTGCACGCCACCCCGGCCGCACGAGCCACGGAGCCCGTCGCCGCAGCCGCCGCGACGGACCCGGTGTGCGGCATGGCGGTCGAGGCTGGCCCAGACAGCCTCCCGCTTGAGCACGACGGGGTGACCTATTACTTCTGCAGCGCTGGGTGCCG
>JBOHCP010000835.1:0-2242 GCA_050698875.1 Streptosporangiaceae bacterium
GGACCGGCCGCCGGCGCCGCCTGGTCCGCCGGCGGCGCCCCGTCCGCCGGCGGCGCCCCCAGCCCCGCGATGTGCAGCGCCGGCGAGCTGCGCACGCTGTTCCTGTTCGAGAAGCTGACCGGCGACCAGCTCGACTGGCTGTGCCAGCACGGCCGGGTCGATGTCGTGGAGCAGGGACTCGTCTACGCCGAGGGCGACCCGGCTGCGAGCTTCTACGTGCTGCTGTCGGGAGGAGTAGCGCTGACGCGCCGGATCGGCGCAGACGAGATCGAGGTAACGAGGACGTCGGGCCGTGGCGTCTACGGTGGCGCGTTCATGGCATACCTCGGCGACCGCATGGCGCAGGTCTACAACAACTCGATGCGGGCCACCGAGCGCTCTCGGTTCTTCGTGCTCGACGCCGAGCACTTCGCCGAGCTGATGAACGACTGGTTCCCGATGGCCGTGCACCTGCTGGAAGGGCTGTTCTTCGGCACCAAGAATGCCCAGGAGGTCATCGGACAGCGCGAGCGACTGCTGGCCCTCGGGTCGCTGACCGCCGGGCTTACCCACGAGCTGAACAACCCGGCGGCCGCAGCGGTGCGGGCGACCGCGATCCTGCGGGACCGGATCACCAAGCTGCGGCACAAGCTGCCGACAATCGCGATTGGCCAGCACGACGCCGTCGTGCACGTGCTGGTGCGGCTGCTCGACGAGGCCAGCATCTCCGGCGGGAGGCTGGCTGCGCCCGGACCGCTGGAAGCGGCCGATCGTGAGGACGCCATCACCGACTGGCTCGATGAGCAGGGCGTCGAGCACGGGTGGGAGCTTGCGTCCGCGTTCGTTCAGGCCGGCCTCGGCATCAGCGAGCTTGGCGAGCTTGCCGCCGCGGCCGGCCAGGCGGCCGGGGACGACACGGCTGACGCCGGGGCCGGAGCGGCGACGACGCTGGACCGCGGCCTGCGCTTCCTGGCTGACAGCATCGAGACCGAGCTGCTGCTGACCGAGATCACCGATTCGATCGCGCGGATCTCCGCGCTGGTCACCGCCGCGAAGCAGTACTCGCAGCTGGACCGCGCGCCCTACCAGGTGGTCGACGTCCACGACCTGCTCGACAGCACGCTGGCGATGCTGAGCGGCGCCATCGGCGACGGCATCACCGTGGTTCGCGACTACGGCCGCGACCTGCCGAGAATTCCCTGCTTCCCCGGCGAGCTCAACCAGGTCTGGACGAACCTCGTGGACAACGCCCTGGCTGCCATGGACGGATCCGGCACGCTGTCGATCCGCACGGCCGTTGACCGCGACCAGTTGCTCGTCGACGTCGGTGACACCGGCCCCGGCGTGCCGCCCGACCTGCAGCAGCGGATCTTCGAGCCGTTCTTCACGACCAAGCCGGTGGGCCAGGGCACCGGCCTCGGGCTGGACATCTGCTGGCGCATCATCGTCACGCGGCATCACGGTGACCTGCGGGTGCAGTCCGTTCCCGGCGACACGCACTTCCTGGTGCGGCTCCCGCTCGCCGGTCCCGCCTGACCCGGGCAGTCACCATCGTGCGCGGGCGATCCGCCGGGCAGATGTCAGACCTGACGCGGCCGGTACACGTCGGAGCGGTGCTCGATGGCCATGACCGTGACGGTGCGGAGACCGTCGTCAATGCGGTAGATCACCCGGTAGTCGCCGCGCCGGGCGCTGTGCAATCCGGCAAGGCCGAACTGCAGTGGATTGCCGACCCGATGAGGGGTCTCGGCCACTGACCCGTGGATGAACTCAACCGCCGCAGTCGCTACCTTCTCCGGCAGCCTGGCGAGCGACCGGCGCGAGGTGGCCGTCCAGGCGACCGCGTACTCCGCGTCCTCGTTCACCGCCGGGAGATCAGCTGCTGTGCCTGATCCTTACTGAGAATTTCCGCGCCGCCGGAAGCGATATCAGCCAGGCTCTCGCGGATGTCGGCCAGCAGCTCGGCGCTGTCCATGACGTCGAGCGTCTCCTCCAGCGATTCGAGGTCCTCGACACTCATGACCACGACCGCCGGACGTCCGTGCTTGGTGATCACCACCCGGCCGTGCTCTCGCTCCAGCCGGTCGACGACCTCCGACAGCCGGTTCTTGACGTCGGCGAGCGGCATCTGCTCTGGAACTGACATGGCTATAAGTATAGCCACTTCAGGGGGCGCAACGCTCGTCGCCAGGCCGGACGAGCCGGTACCGGTCGCCGACCCTGGTGAGTACCTGCTCGATCCGAATCCGGCCGTGACAAGAGC
>JBOHCP010000836.1:0-2233 GCA_050698875.1 Streptosporangiaceae bacterium
GAGTGCCGCGATGCCGGCAAACTGCGCGGCGGCGTTGACGCAGGAATGGCAGTTGATGGCGAGCCGTTCGGCAGCAGGAAAAAGCGCATCCGGCCACACGCCGTAGCCGAGCCGCCAACCGGTCATCGCATAGGTCTTGCTCCAGCCGTCGAGCAAGATGACGCGGTCGGCGATCGACGGATAGGTCAGCAGGCTGACGTGCCGCGTGCCGTCGTAGAGGATCTCGCCGTAGATCTCGTCGCTCAGCACCGCGATTTTGGGAAAGCGCTCGAGGCCGGCGACCAGCTTGTCGAGTTCGGCCTTGGGCACGACGCCGCCGGTCGGATTCGCCGGACTGTTGATGATGATCAGGCGCGAACGTTCGGTCAGCTTGGCGAGGACTTCGTCGGCGCTGAACGAGAATCCTTTCGATTCATGCAACTCGATCGGTACCGGCGTCGCGCCAGAAAAGTGGATGACGCTCTCGTAAATCGGAAAGCCCGGATTGGGATAGAGGATTTCGGCACCGGCTTCGCCGAACATCATGATGGCGAAGAACATCGTCACCTTGCCGCCCGGCACCACGAGTACGCGGTCGGGCGACACGCCCACGCCATGGCGACGGTGCAGGTCGGCGACCACCGCCTCGCGCAGTTTCGGAATGCCGTTCGCCGGCGTGTAGCCGTGATGACCGTCGGCGAGCGCCTTGCGGCCGGCCTCGACGATATGCGGCGGCGTCGGGAAATCGGGTTGGCCGATACCCAAATTGATAATGCTGCGGCCCTGCGCCTCGAGAGCCTTGGCGCGCGCCAGCACCTCGAACGCGCTCTCGGTGCCCAGGCGCGACATGCGTCGAGCCATGACAGGGGATGCGGTCATACCGTCATACTAACGCCGCGTGGCGCGGTCCGACCATGCGCATGCGATGCGCCAGGCCGGCGCCGGAGGCTGGTTCGGGCGGACGCCGGAGCGGCTGGCGATGCGGGAAAATGGGGCGAGTGACCGGGCTCGAACCGGCGACATCCAGAATCACAATCTGGCGCTCTAACCAACTGAGCTACGCTCGCCACCGGAGGGGAGGGTCCTAACCCGGCCGGGCGGGAGCGTCAAGCCGGGGGATGCCTTGGGTGATGTACGGAAGTTTGTGTCAGGGCAGAGAGAGGGGGTACTCCGCGGATTGCTGACGTCCGCAACATGGAGCACCCCCAATGCCACAGGCTGTGACGATCCGAAGCTTACCGAGGGCCTTCGAGCTAGTGAAGGGCATGCAGGCGCAAGGGCTGGAGTGGGGCGAAGGCTATCGGTCTTTGGGCCGGGATGCGCTGGCCGGCATCTTGCACGGGCAGATGACGGGCTCGGTCGACGCGCACCTGGATCGGATGGCCGTGCTCGACGTGGCGGACCGGCGCAACGGCTCCTACCGGCGTCATCTGCTGACCGAGCTCGGCGACATCGAGCTGGCGGTGCCGCGCACGCGGCGTTTTGCGCCGACTGCCGTGCTGCGCGCCTATGCCCGGCGACCCGCGCACGTCGATCGGATGATTTTGTCCTGCTTCGTCCTCGGGCTGTCCACGCGCAAGGTGAGCCAGGCGCTGCTGCCGATCCTGGGCCGGCCCGTGAGCCCCGCCACGGTGAGCCAGGTTGCCAAGCAGCTCGATGCGGTGGTGGCCGTCTTCCATGCCCGGCCGCTCAAGGAGCGCTACCGCGTGCTGATGCTCGACGGCGTCGTGCTGGCGCGCAAGACCGGCGCCGGCGCGATCCGCCGCCCGGTGCTGGTGGCGCTGGGCATCAGGCCCGACGGCAAGAAGGAGGTCATCGACTTCCGCCTGGCGCAGAGCGAGAGCGCCGCCGAGTGGGAGCGCTTCCTCGGCGATCTCATTCGCCGCGGCCTGACCGGCGAGGCGCTCGAGATGATCTGCCTCGATGGCGGCGCGGGCCTGCTGGCATCGCTCCCGACCGCCTATCCCGGCATCCCCGTGCAGCGCTGCTGGGCGCACAAGATCCGCAACGTGCTCGACAAGGTGCGCCGCGCCGATCAACCCGCCGTCAAGGCAGGCCTCCACGCCGTCATGAACGCCAACACCCGGCCCCAGGCCCGCTCGGCCGCTCGCCGCTTCGCCGATCGCTGGGAGGCCGACTACCCCAAAGCCGTCCACTGCCTGCGCGATGATCTCGACGAGCTGCTCACCTGCTGGCGCTACAAATCCCTGGCCGAGCGCAAACAGGTCAGAACCACCAATGCCATCGAGCGACG
>JBOHCP010000837.1:0-2227 GCA_050698875.1 Streptosporangiaceae bacterium
CAGCTGTTCCCGCACCTGGACGTGGCGGTCGCCTACCGGCTGCTGTTCGGCATCCGTTCCGGGATCGTCCCCGACGGGATAGACGACCTGGTAGTGGGGGACATCCAGTGGGCCGGAGACTCCTCGGTCCTGCTCAGCTATGTCAAGGGCCGCACCGCGGCTGAGAGCCTGCATCTTCCCAAGCGCGCGGTAAGGGCGCTGGAGCAGTGGCTGGACCACAGCGAGCTGCTGCGCACCTTCGTGCCGCCGGCGCAGCGGGACCAGTTGTGGATCGGCGTTTCCCGGCCTGGCCACACCAGCATCTCCGCCGGCCCCATCGATCGCAACGTGATGCGGCCGTGGCTGCAGCGGCATGACGTCCTGGGGGCCGACGGGCGGCCGTTGACGCTGAACCGGGCCCGGATCCGCACCACCCACCAGGCGATGCGGGACAAGACCGTGTGGCGGGGCAGCAGCCGGGCGACCATCGACCCCAACCACACCGCCCGGGTCGAAGGCGACAACTACCTGTCGGCCACCACGCCGGCCCAGCAGCACGCCGTCGAATCGATCATCGAGGAGGCGCAGCAGGACATGACCCGCCGTGCCCACCCGCCCATGGTGATCACCGGCGAGGACGCGGCGGCACTCGCCCGCGACTTCCCGCAGCTGGTTGCCTCGCTGGACCTGAACACGCAGGTGATCGCCGAGCTGGCCGGCGGCGAGCGGGACGTGTTCACCGCCGCGTGCGCCGACCAGTTGTCGGGTCTGTACGGGCCCAAAGGCAAGCCGTGCCCGGCACGCCCGTGGGTGTGCCTGCTCTGCCCGCTGGCCATCTTCGCGCCCCGGCACGCCGGCAACCTGCTGCGGCTGCGCGGTTTCTTCAGCCGCCAGTGGCAGGTCATGCCCGCCGGCGAGTTCCTGGCGGTGTTCGGCCCGTATGCCCAGCGGGTCGGCGAGGTCCTGGATCTCTACGACCCGGCGGTACTCGCGACCGCCGCCGCCACCGTGGGCGAGGCGGATGCGGAGATTCCGCTGCGACCTGAGGAGCTGACCCTATGACCGGTGCCCCTGCGACATCCCTGGACAGCGGCGGTTCGGTGTTCGCCGGCGCGGACGTGTGCGCCGTGGCCGGCCTGCCGCTCCCCGACGGGGCAAGGCGGGTGGTGTTCGACGACGACGAGTGGGACTTCACCGGCGTGATCGGCCTGCCGGTGCAGATGCAGCTGGTCCACCGGCGGTTCCGCTTCGGCTTGATCATCGATCTGCGGTGGCGGCTGGCCGCCAAGGAACTCATCATCGCGATGCTCGCCCCGCGCCACCCGGCGGTCGCGGTGCTGCCCCGCGCCTACCGCACCCCGGCGCACCTCAACACTGCCCACGGCCGGCTGGCCGAACTCACCCGCTGGCTGAACTGGCTCACCGCCCGCGGCGTCAGAGCCTTGGAGGAAGTAGACGACGACTGCTGCCAGGCATACATGGCCGACCGCCGTAAAGTCCGCGACAAGCACGGCGTGGTCATCGGGGAGCACGGGCCGGCCACCCGCCGGGCCGCCGCGCAGGCCGTCGTGGATCTGCTCAGCTACGGTGAGCTGTTCACCGCCGACCGCCTCGACCCGCGGCTGCGCCCGTGGGGCGGCATCTCCGCCTCGGCGATCGCCGAAATGCCCTGCGGCCGGCAGGGGAACACCACCCCGCCGGTGGCCGGCAGCATCCTGCAGCCCCTGCTGGCCGCCTGCCTCTACCTGGCGGACACCCTCGGGCCGCACGCGACCGCCCTGCACCACGACCTCCAGGCCGCCGGCACCGTGGCCACGTTCCGGCCCGATCCGGCCGCCCCGCGAGCCCGGCCGAAGAAACCGCTGATCGAGGTCCCTGCCGTGCTAGCGCGGCACCGCGACACCGGCCAGGCGTTGCCTGAACTGCCCGGCGACGCGCAACGGGACCGGATCGCGGCCGGATGGGATCCCGCCGACCCGCTACTGGCCGTCAGCCTCGACATGATCGCCCGCGAAGCCTCCTTCATACAGTTCGATCCGCGCTGGCTGCCGTCACTGCGTGAGGACATCCACGCGACCCTGCAAGCGGCCGGCACGCAAAAACCCTGGGCGCGCTCCGCCGGGCTGGTGCCCCGCGCCGACGGCCAGGCGAGCATCCCCTGGACCGAACCGTTGCACCGGTTCCAGGCCGACGCCCTGATCGGCATCGCCCGGACCGCCACGATCATCATCATCGCCGGGATCTCGGG
>JBOHCP010000838.1:0-2224 GCA_050698875.1 Streptosporangiaceae bacterium
AGACCGTGCTGCTCTACCAGGCCGAGCGAGGACGGCCCCGTGCCCGCCGGATGCTCACCGACACCACCCCGGTCCAGGACAAGCTCAGCCACGCCTTCGGCCTCGACCGTTACGCCCCCAGGCGCTGACATGGGTAATACGCCAGACCACCCCCGGCACGCCCGCTGACCAGCCCAAACAAGCCGAAGATCAACTTATCCTGGAAACTCCGGCTAGGGTCACGGCGACCAGGGCGACGGCGATCGTTTCGATCTCGGAGTACCCGGCCGCCCTCGTGCGGGCGACGTCGCCGAAGGTCTGCGGCCGCCGCCGTATAGGCACCCATCAAGGTGCGGACTTCTCCAGTGTGGCTGGAGTATTCGTTCGTACAAGGACGTCGCCTATATGCAGGCTGCCAAGGCTTCCACCAGCTCCGGCGGGGACGGGGGACGTGCCAAGCGGCAGGCTCGCGGAAAGGAGGTTATTGGTAGCGAGCAAGAGCCCGAATTGCACCTGTACTGCCGCCACATGCAGCGGGCACCGTACAATAAATCCAGTGATCTACTGATATCATGATATTTAGTGATTTAGATGATTGCCGCATGGTCGACCCACCCCAGCGCCACGGTCCCTACTACAAGTGGAGCCGCGCGATAGCCGGCAAAACGCTGGGCCACCGGCTCGACGAGAACGAAGCTGAGCTGACCGCGGATGGATCGCCAACCGCCGACGCCTCGGCGGGCCTCGATCGGGTCGTCTCACAGATGGAGGAAGTCTCATCAGCAGCAGCCGAGATCCTGCTCCGTCAGGCCGGCACGGCAGACAGATCCCAGCGCGCGAAGCGCTGACCAGGGGAAGTGGGGGGCCATATCGTCATCGAGAAATGCGGAACGTCAGGCTGGAGGAGATCAACAAGGAGTGTCGCTGCAACGCATCATCGGCGACTGGGACGAAATGTGGACGCGCCGCGGTGACGCGGGCTGAACGCGGCCGACAAACCCCTGGGAGTCCGAGAACGTGACAACGACGCTGGCTCCGGCATCAGACGCCTTCTGGCGACTCTTGACGCAAGCTGTTGCCGTTGGCCGTCATGGCCGGATCATCTTGCTGCTGTTTGATCATGGGAAGCGTCACGCCCGGGAAGCCGAGTCGCTGAGCTATGAACGCGATCGTCTCGCGCAAGTAAGGATGCGCAATCAAGGCACCAGATGTTCCGCCGAACCACTCGATACAGGCTGCCTCGACTGTTAGAGCATGGCGAACGATGATTATGACCGAAGCAGCCGCGTGTCCGAGTTCCTGACCGGCTTCGTTCGTAAAGTGGGCGCTGACGTCGTACCGGTAGTTAATCTGGCTCTCGCTATGAGAGTAACTGGCGCCCAGGTCGAATCTGCTCTGCGTCGCGGCGCCGGATGCGCTACGTTCTCCGCTGATCTTGAACAGTTCGACGTCGGAGAGTTCAAGGTCAGCGACAAAGGCGTTTTAGGCCTTGGGTTCCGGCCGGGGGTCATCGGCCGCGGCTGCATTCGCTTTCATCACTGGTTGCGAGCTAGCCGCTGGCTGGTCTAGGCGAGCGCTACGTGGAGCGGCTTATCGTGCCTAGTGGTCGGGTTCAGCGAGGGCAGGTCAGCTCCAGCCGGATCGGCATAATTCGCAGTCGGCAAATCGCGCGTGATGCTGGTAACTCCTGAGCTGATTGGGTGCCACGTCGCAGCGGACACGGCGATGTCTGCCAGTTCAGCGTTCAGGTGGGCGTGCTGGGCATCATCGAGGTAGTCGATCCCGTCATCAGGATCGATTCCGAGGACGTCGCGGACCCACGACACGACATCACGCCACGCGTAGAGGCTCATACTCCTGCCGCCAGACCCGATCTTGACAACCTGCCGGGGAAGGGGAAATGACCGAACCGACGAACGTCGCTTTCCTACCGCCCACAGGCGCGCAGCCTCATCGGCCACTCCGGTCCGCGCGGCGATGTCAGAGATACCCACCAGCTCGTCATGGACCTCGGTCACCTCTACACCTCGCATCAGCTTCGCAATGCGACGAGCCCACTCGGCAGAGGCCTCCACGGGAGACTGATCCTCGGTGTAGACGACGGCTAGGCTCACACCGCCGTTCGCATCCCACGACAGTTCCGCCAGTTGCGGATCAATGCGGGCGTAGGCATCGGCGTCACGCAGATCAATTCCCCGCAGCCGCAGCGGGATCTTCATGGTCATCGCCGTCTCCTCGCTAGCAC
>JBOHCP010000839.1:0-2222 GCA_050698875.1 Streptosporangiaceae bacterium
GATCAACTCGGTGCTGCCGACGAGCGGGATCTCTTCCCCGAAGCACTTCGGCTTGTGCGGGAAGCCGGGCCAGCGGCCGTCATGCTCGAGAACGTCAAAGGGCTCGCTGAACGCAAGTTCAGCGACTACCGCCAAGGTGTCGTCGACGAGCTTGAAGGCCTCGGTTACGAGATTCAATGGCAGGTGCTCAACGCTTGCGAGTATGGCGTGCCCCAACTGCGACCGAGGTTCGTGCTTGTCGCGATCAAGCGTCGGTATGCTGCGCACTTCAGCTGGCCGACGCCAACGAGCACGCCGCCGACGGTCGGCGATGTTCTGTATCCATTGATGGCTGCTAACGGCTGGCGCGGCGCCAAGGCCTGGGCCAAGCGGGCCAATAGCATTGCGCCCACGATCGTGGGTGGTTCGCGCAAACACGGGGGACCTGATCTCGGACCGACCAGGGCCAGGGCGGATTGGCTGCGACTTGGCGTCGAAGGCCGCAGTATCGCCGAGGACGCGCCGCCTGCCGATGCCCCTCTCGACTACCTGCCCCGTCTCACCTGCGAGATGGTTGCGCTCATTCAGGGCTTCGACGCTAGCTGGAAGTTCACCGGGCGCAAGACGGCCCGATACCGGCAGATAGGTAACGCGTTCCCGCCGCCCGTCGCGCAGGCAATCGGAGTCCAGATTAGGTCGGCACTTGATGATGCGCAGTCTCAGCCGCTACGCCTAGTCCGTGCCAGCTGACGGCTGCGTCTACCCGCCTTTCGCTTGGCCTCTTCGGCTCGGATGGCAGGTGAGATGTTTCTCGGGCCATGCCGCCGATTTCGTCAACCGATAATAGGTCCAGACACGTGAGCCTTCGTCACGCAGCCGCCCGCTGGTCGGGCGGCTCCTGGACGCAGAGGCGACCCGCGAGGCAATCGGACAGGTCGCCGTGCCTTTCGGCATCTGCACCGAGCCGGTCAACGTCAAGGCGCACGGGCAGGCATGCCCATTCCGCCACCAGTGCTTCGGGTGCACCCACTTCCGCAGCGACCCGAGCTTCCTGCCCGAGCTGCGCGCCTACCTGACCCGCCTGCTCGCCGACAAGGAGCGGCTCCGCGCCGCCGTGCCCGAACTCGAGGACTGGGCACGCAAGACCGCGGTCCCCTCGGCGGAGGAGATCGCCTCGCTCCGGCGGATCATCGACCGCTGCGAGGAACTCGTCGAAGAGCTCGCAGGCGACGAGCGCGCAGCCGTTGAGGAAGCCGTCATCGTGCTCCGGCGCGCCCGCGCGCAGCTCGACACCTCGGTACCTGTCCGGTTCCCGGGCGTCATCGGCCAGCCATCGCCGCAGCTGTTCCCCGGGGTCGAGCTTGACCGGAGAGGCCACGATGCAAACTGACCGGGCAGAGCCGCTGCGAAAGGCGCGCCGGCTCGACAGCGAGCACAAGCGCACGCTCGTTCTCGCGGCCGCCCAGCTCGAAGCCGGCCGGCACGCGAGCATCGCCAGCATCGCCCGGCAGGCCGGGGTCGGGAGCAAGTTCATCTACGACCATCCCGACCTCAAGGCCGGCATCGAGCTGAAGGCCGCTCAGGCCACCACAAGCCACGCTGGTGACCTGGTCGCCGCGGCGCGGGTGACCGGCGCATCGCTTCGTGGCGACCCGGAGAACGCCCGCGCCCAGAACCACCGGCTCACCAGACAGCTCCGGGCCGTGGAGAACCGTCTCTCCAAGGCCGAGGGCGCCCACCTCGTCGCCGGCGAGCTACTCCCCGAGGGCGTGCTCACCGGCCTCGCCGACCAGCAGCTCGCCAGCCGGGTCACCGAGCTTGATCAGCAACTCTTCGAAGCCAAAGAGAGCCTTCGCCGCACCACCGAGGAACTGGAAGAGGCCCGGTCAATCAACCGCGAGCTCATGCAACAGGCCAATCGCCCCCGCCTTGACCGGGGAGTGGAACTCACCCCTGCTGCCGACGCGCACACGTCCTGACGCCGCCGCTCTCACCACGACGCGGAACACAGGTGTATCCGACGTTCACCCAGGCGCTGCCCAACGCAAACGCCCAGACACAAGCGCCTTCACGGCGGCCAGCGCCCCTCTCGTCCCGGCAAGGACTGCTGAAAAGGTGTCAATCCCCTCGAACCGTAGAGACCTCGATAGTGGGAGTTGTGGATGCGCGCGGGGGTGTTCTGGTGCGCCGCGCGCCGGGGCGGGGGCAGGCACAGCCTGCCCGCTCTTCCTGCCCGAGGGACC
>JBOHCP010000840.1:0-2220 GCA_050698875.1 Streptosporangiaceae bacterium
GACCAGCACCGTGCTGTCGACCCGGCGCGGCGACATCAGCCTGCCGCAGTTCGTGCCCGATGCCACCAGAGCGGTGGTGCGCGGGGTGCCGGCCAGCGCACTGCCCCGCGGCGGGGTCGAGACCATCCTGGTCAGCACGGCACACCTGGCCACCCAGCCTGGCACGTCGGTCGTGCGGGCGCTCGGCGGCGTACACCGGTTCATGGGCTGGTCCGGGCCGGTCATCTCGGATTCCGGGGGATTCCAGGCGTTCTCGCTGCTGACCGGGCAGAAGGGGCTGGCGACGGTCTCCGACGCGGGCCTGTCCTACCGGTTCTCGCCGAAGCAGCGGTTCCGCGACCTCACGCCGAAGAGCTGCATCGAAACCCAGCTGCACCTCGGCGCCGACATCGTGTACTGCCTCGACTACTGCACCCATCCGCTCGCACCGGACGCCGAGCAGGAGAAGAGCGTCGCACTCACCACCCGCTGGGCCGCGGAGTGCCGGGCCGTGTTCGACCGGCTGACCGCTGACACGCCACCGCAGCAGCGCCCGAAACTGTTCGCGGTTGTGCAGGGCGGCCAGCGAGCCGATCTGCGGGCGCGGTGCGCCGAGACGCTGACGGACCTCGGCTTCGACGGCTACGGCTTCGGCGGCTATCCCATCGCCGCGGGCAAGCTGGTCGACGAGGTCGAGCTGACGGCCACCCTGCTGCCGCCGGGCGCGGTGCTGCACGGCCTAGGCATCGGGACGCCCGAGAGCCTGGTCGCCGCGTGGCGGTGCGGCTACTCGGTCTTCGACTGCACCCTCCCGACTCGCAATGCGCGCCGCGGTGTGCTCTACACGGGCCTGGACACGGGGAACCTGACCGGGGACGGCAAGATCAGCCGGATCGCCCGGATGTCCGACGAGAAGTGGGTGCGCGCCTCCGGCCCGGTGGATCCTGACTGCGACTGCGAGCTGTGCGCCGGGTACAGCGCCGGCTACCTCGCTCATCTGTTTCGGGTAGAGGACTCGCTGGCCCACACGCTGGCCTCGCTGCACAACCTGCGCTTCTACACCCGTCTCACCGTGGCGCTACGGCAGCGCTCCGCGTGCCCGTCGGGGGAGCCGCGCGATGTCCCGTGACGTCGGCGAGCAGGCCATCATCGAGCGCATCCGCTTGGCAGCCAAGTATCGCGACGTGCACGTCGACACCATCGCCGACATCGTGCGGCAGGAGAGCGCGAAGGCTTCGGGCATGGCCGACCTGGAGCGCAGGGCCAGGCTCAAGCTGCACAGGGTCGTCGCCGGTTACCTGCTGACGGGGCGTGTCCGGCACCTCGCGCGCGGCCTCGCCGGGGCCGACGGAAGCGACGCGACGCAGCGGGAGCTCTGCCGCGCGGTGCTCGGCACTCATTTCTCCACCGCCGAGCGGCTTCCCGACCTGGCCCGTTTCTATCCCGCCGTTATCGGTGCGGTGGGCGCGGTGCGGTCTGTCGCCGACCTCGCCTGCGCGCTGAATCCGTTCAGCATGCCCTGGCTGCGCGATGTCACAGACGCCGAGTACGCCGGGTATGACCTGAACCTGGCCTACGTCGAGCTGGGCAGCGCCTTTCTGGCCGGCCGGTATCCGCGCTGCTCGGTGGTTCACCGCGACGTCCTGGTCAGGCCCGATGCGATCACCGCGGACGTGGCGCTGGTGCTGAAGACCTACCACAACATGGAAGACCGGCAGCCCGGCGCCGGGCTACGGCTGGTCGCCGAGGTCCGCAGCCCGGTCGTGGTGGTGTCGTTCCCTGTGCGCACGATGACCGGCAGGCCCGCGTCATTCACGGCGCGGCTGCTGCCCGGCCTCACCGGCCTGGCGGCTAGCCGGAACTGGGAGCTGGACCGAGTTGAGCTGCCCGCCGAGCTGATCGTCATCGTGCGGAAGGGCAGTGCCGATGGCGCGCTCACCTGACCCGGCCGCGGTGCTCCAGCAGGTCATGGCGTCGGCTAAGTACGCCAGCCTGGAGGAGAGCTTCGTCCGCCGGATAGCCGACGAGGCGTCGGACCGGTGCCGGGATCACGGTGCCGCGGTCAAACACGCCAGGCGCAAGCTGCATCAGGCATTCGGCGCGTTCGTGACGGGGTCGCTCGGCGACGCGGTGCGGGCGTGCGTCGGCGCGATTGAGTCCGGGATGCCGGTGCGCGCCGCGTGCCTGGCGTCGATGCGCAGCCACGCGTCGACGGCCGAGCGGGCAGCCGTGCTCGACGCG
>JBOHCP010000841.1:0-2216 GCA_050698875.1 Streptosporangiaceae bacterium
TCATGGCTCGAGCCTACCGGCGGCCGGACGGCTAACCGGGCGTGGCGCGTCACCGTCACCTGACCGTCACGCGACCGCCATGGAACCGGCATCTTCGCGTTGCTGGCAGGTCGCGACGACGCCGACGGGCCCGACCGGCTTGGCTGGCCGGGCCACAGCACGGCCCGGCGTCGGGCACCATAGAGGCAATGCATTCTCTCGTAGCGGTCGTAGGCGGGCTCGTGGCCGCGGTCGGCAGCGGCGTGCTGCTCACCCGGTGCTTCAGGGCGCCGCGTGGCGATCTCATCGCCTGGTCCGTCGGCCTGCTCGGGCTGCTGGTCAGTCTCGGTGCGCAGGCGATGGGGTACGTGTCGGGCTTCGACCCGGCGATGTTCCGGGGGATGGAGCTTGGCGGCCAGGTGATCGCGCCGCTGGCGTTCCTCGCGGCGCTCACCGAAGTGAGCGCCCGGAGTGCACTCGGCAGGTTCTGCGCCCGGCTCTACATCGGCGCGCTTGGCATCGTCGCGCTGGTGGTGCTGGCCCTGGACCAGCTGACCACCGCACACTTCAGCAAGGCGTGGCCGCCGCCGGCAACGTTCTACCAGACGCCGCCGAACTACGTGCTCATGTTCGCCATCGGCCCGTTGACGGCTCTGATCGCGGTCATCGCCGTGGTGCTGGTGCTGTCCCGGTCGGGCAGGCCTGGCTGGAAGGACGCGGTGCAGGGTCAGCTGCTTGGCGGTGTCGCCGCCCTGGCCCTGGCCTATCCAGGACTGGCCCAGCTCGCCAGCCAGCACGTCAAGATCCATGTGCCGCTGGGATCGGTCTTCGCCATCCTCTGCACGCTCGCAGCTGCCCTGGGCTGGCTGGCAGGCGTGCGGAACGCGTCCCTGCCGCTTGCGGCCATGCATGGTCAGGCCAGGAGCGATGACGGGGCCGACGGCGATCGACGGCTGGCGGCTGCCCACCGGCACCGCGGCGACGGCTACGACCGCGCCGGTCGGTCCGACGGCGCTGACCGGTATGGCCGGGTCAACGGGTACGCCGCCGATCGTGGCCGGGACGACGGCTACCGGGATTCCTTCGGCGAGGCCGGCGGCGTGTACCGCGGCGACGGGCTGTACCGGCCGCAGCGGCCGAGCCCGGCCGCGAGCGGGTACCCGGACTTCGCCACCGGCGATTTCCTGCCTGCCGATCTCGCGGCCGCCGGTGACCCGGCCTGGGACGACGCTGAGCACGTCCCTTGGGGTGGCGGGTGGCAGTCGCGTTCGGCCGGAGACGAGCCGGACGAGGGCGCCGAGCAGGACGCCGACCGCTGGCACGACGGTGATCTGACCCCGCGCGGCCAGCGGGATGGCCGGCGCCACCATGACGACGACGATCCGGACGAGCGGCGGCGGGCGGAATTGTTCGGCCAGATCACCATCTACACCCTGGTCGACGACAAGATCGAGGCGTTCGACCGGATCACCGAGCGCGTCGTGGCGCAGGTCCGCGGGCGCGAGCCTGGCACCCTGGTCTTCATCGCGCACGCGGTCCCTTCGGTGCCCAACCAGCGCATCCTCTACCAGGTCTACCGGTCCCGCGCCGCGTACCAGCGGCATCTGGCACAGCCCTATGTCGAGCAGTTTGATCGTGACCGGCGGCCCTACGTGCTCGCCACCAACGTCGTCGAGCTCGGCCTGCAGCAAGCCAAGGTCTCGCCGTTCCCCTCGGTCGCCGAGCTGTTCCCTGAACCTGGCTACGACACCTCCGGCTTCGAACGGCCCGACTATCTGCGCGACTACGGCCGGAACCCGGCGCAGCCGGGCGGCGGGCCACGGGACTACCGGTGAGCCAGGACCGGCACCGCGTCACGCTGCTGACGCGCCCTGGCTGTCACCTCTGCGCGGATGCCCGCGCGGTCGTCGCGAGGGTGGCCGCCGACCTGGGAGTCGCCTTCGAGGAGCGGGACATCACCGCGTCGGGCGACGATCTCGCGCGGTACTCGGACATGATCCCGGTCACGCTGATCGACGGGGTTCAGCACGACTTCTGGCGGGTGAGCGAGGACCGCCTGCGCGCGGCGCTGCTTGGCTGACCGCAGCCTCCCGGCGCGGTCCCGGCTTGCGAGCCCGGTTCTAGCCGGCCGGCCACGGCCAGGGGCTCCAGGCGACTTTGTGCAAGCGTTCACAAGGGCGTACGGTAAGAATTCCGAGATTAGGCGCGGCCCCCCAGCCCGCGCTTGTGCCCAACCG
>JBOHCP010000842.1:0-2214 GCA_050698875.1 Streptosporangiaceae bacterium
CCCGCGATGCCCGCGGTGCCCGCGATACCCCGGCCAGCGCGAGCGTGTCACCGATGATCGCCCGGTCGGTCCGCCCCGCCTTGGGCGCCACCGCGGGCAGCTCACGGCCGAACATCTCCCGGAACACCGCCTCGTACAGGCGCGTCCCCAGGCCGTCGGCGCTCACCAGCGTGTAGTCCACGTCCCACAGCACGAGCAGATCCACGACCCCAGGCTAGCCAAGAGCGATGCCCGGCCATCGTGTCCGCCCTCGGATGTCGGTGGCCGCCCTCGGATGTCGGTGGCCGGGACTAGACTCGCGGCCACGGGTGAGGCGAACTGGACGCGGAGGTGGATGATGGCTGGGCGGATCCGCGACGAGGACATCGCGGCGGTTCGCGAGCGTTCACCCATCGACGAGGTGGTCGGCGAGTACCTGCAGCTGCGCAACGCGGGCGGCGGCTCACTCAAGGGGCTATGCCCGTTCCACGAAGAGAAGACACCCTCGTTCAACGTCACCCCCGCGCGCGGGCTCTTCTACTGCCTCGCAGGCGAAACGCGCGTGCTGACCTGGGAGGGCGTCAAGCCAATCCGCGAACTGGCCGGCGGTACGCACCGCATCCTGGGCCAGCATGCAGACTGGATCGAGGCGCCTTTCCGCTCGTTCGGCGTACAGCCCTTGATGCGGCTGACAGTAACCCGTAACGGCATCAGTAAGCACATCGACGCGACTGCGGAGCACCGCTGGTTCGTCCGGTCGGGGAGGATGCAGACATCCAGCCGCGAAGTGACAACGCGTGATCTCCGTCCAGGCCACAGGCTGGTCTCGACGTTTCCGAGAACCAGGGTCGAGCAGACAACACCCTCGCCATTCGGCATTGCTCACGGATTGACCTTCGGGGACGGCACCCGGAGCGGCGCCGGGTCTGTGGCTCGACTTGATGCTGTGGAAGACGCCGAGCTCCTGAAGTGGTTCCCGGTGAGCATGATGACGCAGCATGGGCGTCAGATGCTCGTCCACCATCTGCCACGGTTCTTCAAGGAGCTTCCTCCCCTGGATGAGTCGGTTTCCTATCTGTACGGATGGCTGGCGGGGTACTTCGCCGCCGACGGATGCGTCTGGCCGACCGGTACCGTCATGCTCAATTCCGCCCAGCGCGACGAGCTCGAGTATGTGCGCTTGGTGTGCACGCGCCTAGGGATCGGAACGTACGGAGTTACCGAACAGGTCCGGGCCGGCTTCGAGGGCCCAGGCTTCGAGGGCCCAGACTTCGAGGGCCCAGGCTTCGAAGACAGAGCGCCCAGCTCTCTATTCAGGATTATCCTCGTCGGCTCCGATCTCACGGATGAGTTCTTCCTGCTGGACAAGCACCGCCTCCGGTTCAGCGCCGCCGGCAGCGCCTATGAACGGGAGGGCTGGATCGTCCGCGAGGTGACGCGGACTGAGCGCGTGGAAGAAGTCTTCTGCGCGGAGGTCGATCCGGGGCATGCGTTCGTCCTCGAGGACAACATCCTGACGGGGAACTGCTTCAGCTGCGCCGAGGGCGGCGATGCGATCAAGTTCGTGCAGAAGATCGACGCGCTCAGCTTCGTCGAGGCCGTGGAGCGGCTGGCCGCCCGGGCCGGCGTCGAGTTGCGCTACGAGCAGGGCGGCTACGTGCCGGGCCAGGAACAAAGCCAGCGGCGCAGGCTGATCGACGCGCACCGGGCCGCCGCCGAATTTTATGCCGAACGGCTGGGCGGATCCGATGCCGCGCACGCTCGTGCCTTCCTGGCCGAGCGCGGTTTCGAGCTCGCCGATACCCAGCGGTTCGGCGTCGGCTACTCGCCGAAGGCGTGGGAAGACCTGACCAGGCACCTGCGCGGACGCGGCTTCACCGACAGCGAGCTGATCACCGCGGGCCTGGCCAGGGAAGGCAACCACGGGACCCGGGACAGGTTCCGCGGTCGGCTGATGTGGCCCATCCGCGACCTGTCCGGCGACGTCATCGCGTTCGGCGCGCGCAAGCTCGACGAGGACGACGACGGGCCCAAGTACCTCAACACGCCGGAGACCTCGCTGTTCCGCAAGAGCACCGTGCTGTACGGGGCGGACCTGGCCAAGCGCGAGATCGCGCAGCGCAGGCAGGCGGTCATCGTGGAGGGCTACACCGACGTGATGGCCTGCCACCTGGCCGGGGTGCCGACCGCGGTGGCGACCTGCGGCACCTCGTTCGGCGAGGATCACATCAAGGT
>JBOHCP010000843.1:0-2207 GCA_050698875.1 Streptosporangiaceae bacterium
GGGGTAGGCGTGCCAGGTCAGCGGGATCCCGCCGTCCCGGGTGACCACCAGCCCCAGCCCGACCAGCCGCAGGTCCGTGCGTTTCTGCTTGGCCTTGCCCCGCTGGGCGATCGGCGCGTTCAGGACACCTCAGGCGAGCGCGGCGACGTGACCCCGGTGGCCTGCACAGTGACGATCACCAATCCTGGTACGCAGAACAGTGTGCTGAACACTGCGATCACCCCGCTCCCGATCGTCGCTACGAGCAACTACCCGACGGGTTCGGTGACCTACTCGGCCAGTAACCTGCCCAAGGGTCTGAGCATCGACCAGGCCACCGGCAAGATCACCGGCACTCCGACCAAGACCGGCACCAGCGTGGTCACGGTGGGCGCGACCGACACGCCGTCGCCCTACAACACGACCACGTGCAAGGGCTCGGCTCAGTTCAACTGGACGGTCAGCCTGACCGCGCCCAGCCCGTCGCCTTCGTCTAGCCCGACTGCGCCGACCACTGTTCCGGTTGGTGGCGTACAGACCGGTGGCGGGATGCCTATCAGCAGCCCGTGGCTGGCGGCCGGCCTGTTCCTGCTCGTGTTCGGCGGCCTGGGCCTGGCTGGTGCCGTGGTCTCTGTGCGCAGGCAGCGGGGCTAACATGCTGTCACGACGGAACAGCATCTTGCTCGCAGCGAGCACGGTCGTAGTCGTAGCGGGCGTCTCCATCGCGCTGCTCGCACCGGGCTCGCACCAGCCTCGGTCGCTGCCCGTCGTCGCGTCGTCGGTGCCGCCGTCTGTCTCTGCGCAGGCGGCGGCACCGGCCACCACCACCGCGAAGGTCGTACCGACTCGCGTGATTGTTCCGTCGATCGGGGTCAACGCGCCGGTCATGCAGCTGGGCTTGTGCCCGACGACTCGCCCTGACGAGGACTGCAGCGGCGTTCAGAGCGGCGGTCTGGCAACGCCGCTGCTCAACGCGCAGAACCTCGCCGGCTGGTGGTCGGGCGGGTACGCGCCGGGGCAGGATGGGCCGGCGGTCATCGTCGGCCACGTCAACAGCGCCCAGGCGGGCAACCTCGTGTTCGCGAACCTCGACAAGTTGGCAGCCGGCGCGGCGATCGAGATCACGCCGGGCAACCTGTGGTTCACGGTCGTGGGCACGCAGGAGGTCGGCAAGGGCAACTTCCCGACTCAGCAGGTGTACGGGAAGACACCCGGGCCGACGCTTCGGCTGGTCACCTGCGGTGGCTCGTTCGACGCCGCCACCGGCCACTATCAGGACAACTTCATCGTCTACGCAGTGCTCGCTCACCCGTCCGGGTGACCGTACCGTAGACAGCACGAAACGAGCCCGCGCTCACCCGGTGGAGGGGTGAGCGCGGGCTCAGTTTCGCGGTCGAGCAGGCCGCGCAGGCATTCTGGCCAAGGACTCAGCCGGGAACCTGTGGTACTACCCGAACACCGGGGGCACCGGCACGGGCACGTTTGGCGGACGGTCGCAGGTCGGCCGCGGCTGGGCCGGATACCGGGTGGTCGGACTCACCAACCTGCACGGCACCGGCGTCGGCACCGCCACCTTCGGCACGCCCACGCAGGTCAGCTCCGGCTGGACCGGCTTCACCATCAACTAGCCGCGTTGGCGCACACACCAGCCAGGCGGCTACTGAAGGGGATCCTGAAGCTGCTCTTCCGACGGCTGGCCGTAGCCGGGGGGCTGGCCGTAGCCGGGGAGCGGCACCTGGAACGCCCCAGCCTGCTGCCGCGCCCGGACCGCACCGCGATCGTGGAAGAACTGGACGATCATGAGAATCGGAAGGATGAACGCGTAGAAGAGATGAAGTAGTGACCAGCGTGGAAGATGAGCAGAAGGTAGAGGCCATAGCCCAGGAATCCGAAGCCAAATATGGCGTTCCACAGCCTCCGTGTCCTGGTCTGGCTGCTCCTGACGCCAGCGATGATGAGCATCGCGATGCCACTGAGGATGAGGAAGAGTACATACGTCTTGAACACCGTCAGGACCTCGCAATCGGCCCGGCCTCGCGCGCTGCTGTGCGCAAAGCAACCTTGATGACGACGGCGAAATTACAGCGGCTTTGTCCGCAACTGCCATGATCTTTCGCGAGGCGCAACAAATGAGGCTCCCCTGCCGGTTCCGTGGGTGTCCGGAGGCGCCGGCCTCACGAGGGTGCCTTGCGGGGCGGGCGGTTCGCGGCGCCCGGGGCTGGGTCGGT
>JBOHCP010000844.1:0-2190 GCA_050698875.1 Streptosporangiaceae bacterium
TGGTGCGGCGGCGCGCACCGTGGCAGCGGGCAGCGCGCGGGTGTCCGCCGCCTGGTGCAGCGGGACTCCGGTGCCGGAGGCTGTCGATCGCCGGTCCGATGGCGTGGCCGACCTGGGCGCGCGGCGGGCTCGCGTGCTGGCGGTGCCATTCCTGACCGAGAGATTCACAGGCGTGTTCTCGACGCCGGGAGACGAGCAGCCCGATGACCCTGGTGACGCCGCGCGGGAGGAGGTCTACGACGGCGCGGCCTGCTACCTGCGGGTCGGCGACGCCTGGACTATATTCTTCGGCCTGGTTGATCCCAGTGGTCCGCGCGGCCCTAACGACCCGCTATGGCCGCTGGATGCCCTGTTCGGCGCTCGCGACGACGGCATCGTGGTGGGGACGGAGGACGTCCGCGGCGAGTCGGCGACGCGGTACCGGCTCAGCATCGACCTCGGTCTGGCGGATGCGCGGCTGTCGGCCGGCGTCACCGTACACTCTGGCCCCTACCGCGCGCTCAGTCGGCTGCCCGCCGAGGTGTGGCTGGATTCCGCCGGCCTCGCCCGCCGCATCGCCGTGACCAGCGACCCCGCGGACACTCCGGATCGCCAGGTCTGGGCCGTGGTCGAGCTGTGGGATTTCGGCCTGCCAGTAGAGATCAACCCGCCCGACCGCGACGACGTCGTGGCACCCTCCTGCGCCTACGACCGGGCTTACGGGGACACCGCGGACGCCCCGTCTTCAGATTGAGCAGGCAGGAGAGTCATACGGCACCGCGAAAGGCGGATCGCTGTCTGGTATGCCGGCGCGCTGCCCCGGCCGGATTACCTGCTGAGCGTCTTCGACCGAACGCGCGGCGGAGGCGCCGGGGACGGCGGGTGTCGGGCCCGCTGTCGCGCGGCGAGGGTCCGCGCCAGCGCGTTGATATTCTCCCCTCGTCATGCCGGTAACACGATCTTCGTCAGCGGGAGACCGAGGCGCCCCGGCGCTGTCTCGCCGGCACGCAGCCGGTGCGCCTACCGCCCGCGGCCTGCTGCTGACGCTGCTCGGCGAGCTGGTGCTGCCGCGGGACGAAACGGCGTGGACCTCGGCGGTGGTTGCGGCCCTCGCCAGGCTCGGTGTGGAGGAGAAGGCCGCCCGCCAGGCGTTGATGCGCACGGCAGCGGTGGGCTGGCTCGATGCGGAGAAACAGGGCCGGCGCACCCGGTGGCGGCTGACCGGCAGCGCGCGGCGGATGCTGACCGACGGTGCAGAGCGGATCTACTCGTTCGCGGGTCCGGCGCCGGACTGGGACGGCCGGTGGCTCGTCGTTGCCACCCGCCTCCCCGACCGCGAGCGACGGGCGCGGCACGTGGTGCGTACGCGACTGAGCTGGGCAGGGTTCGGCTCGCTCGGTGCAGGGCTGTGGATCAGCCCGCATCCAGATCGGGAAGCAGAAGCGATCGGCGTGCTGCGCGATGCCGGTGTCGCCGCAGAAGCGCACGTGTTCGTCGCCAGCCGGGCTGGGGTTGGCGATGTCAGGGACATGGTGGCCCAGGCCTGGGACCTGACGACCGTCGAGGAGCAGTACGAGCGGTTCATTGACGAGTTCGGTGGCCGCGATCCTGAGGACGTCCTGACTCGGCAGGTCGAGCTGGTGCACGCCTGGCGGCGCTTCCCGTCGATCGACCCGGCGCTGCCGCGCGAGCTGCTGCCGGCCCGCTGGCTGGGCCTGGAGGCCGCCAGGCTCTTCGCGGACCGGCACGAGCGCTGGTCCGCCGATGCCCGGCGAGAGTGGAAGCGCCTCAACGACGTCGGCTGACAGCGGAGGACGAGGCCAGGCTCCCGGCAGCCATATATGCTACGTCAGCTTGACGGTCCGCATTACATCAGTAGACCATAGGACCATGCAGGGTGGGCAGGATGGCAGCGTGACCACCGCGAGCGAGTCCCCCGGCGCGGGGGAGCCAGCGCCTCAGCCTCAGGCGGCCAGCCTGCCGCTGGTGGATTTCAGGACCGATCCGGCGCGCTACCGGCACTGGCGGCTGTCCTTCGACGGCCCGGTAGCCACGCTGACCATGGACGTGGACGAGGCCGCCGGGCTGGTGCCTGGGTATGAGCTGAAGCTGAACTCTTATGACCTTGGCGTGGATATCGAGCTGTATGACGCGGTGCAGCGGCTGCGGTTTGAGCACCCGGAGGTCGCCGTCGTGGTGCTGACCAGCGGC
>JBOHCP010000845.1:0-2180 GCA_050698875.1 Streptosporangiaceae bacterium
GTGCTCCGCGGCGCCGCGACCGGCTCGGCGTCGGCCGGCGGCCCGGGCTGGCCGCGGCTGGCGGGCGCCCGCCACACCTGCGCGACGACGCTGACCCGGTCTTTCTCGGCGGCCGGTGTCATCCGGCACCAGGTGCGCGGCTCGGCGAGATAGCGCAGCTGGGACAGCACGAGCTCAGGCAGCCGCTTGCCTTCGAGCACGGGTCGGGTAACCAGCCACGCCAGCACGCCCGGTGGCAGCGCGTACAGCCAGACCCAGGTATGGCTGAACGGCATCCCGGCCAGCGTGAGGATCAGCATGTACGGGACTGCGATGGCCAGGAAGACGGTTACCTGGCCGATGGGCAGCGGCATCGGCAGCCGGAAGTCGTAGAGCTTGTACAGCCGTTTCTCGATCTTCCAGATGTTCGTGTAGGTGGGGAGCTCCACGTGCCGCCTCCTTCCCCCCGCTGGCGCTAGGCCGGCCCGGGGCCGGCACCGGTATCAGTGCACGCCAAGCGCATTCGCGATGCCGGTCGCGATCGTCTGCACGATGCTGGGCGTGTAGAAAATGACGGCGATGGCGATCGCCAGCACGATGAACTGAACGAAGCGAATGATCTCGCGGGTGAACAGGAAGAAGATCGCGACAATACCGACAATGCCGAGGAACAGAGGCCCGAAAAGACCCTGCAGGTAGTTGACAAGGTTTTGGGTGCTCAGTGCGATGGGATGCGCGGCGGCGAGCAAGTGAGCCGACATAGGGTCTCCGGGGGTGAGAGAGCGAGGCCATGAAGCGCGGGGGATCGGTGGTGTCGTCGCGTCACGGCGACCCCTGAGCCAGCGGCTGCTGGGTGGCGGCGCCTATCGAGCGAACGTCCCAGGTACCATCGCGCTGGACGACCGTCATCGCGTAGGTCATCTGCAGCCCCGCTGGTGCGGACGCCGTCGCTCCCGCCGATCGCGGTGCCGGCTGCGACGGCAACAGCCAGCTCACGGTCACTGAGATAGTCCGGATCGAGCCACCAGCCGGGGCCTCCACCGCGTCGACGGCGCCGAAGCGCACCACCCCGGCCAGGCCAGTGATCTGCGCGCCCGGCGTGAGAAATCTGGCCAGCGTCGCCTCGTCACCGCTGGCGTACGCCTGGAAAAACCCGGCAAGCTGGCTCTGCAACGCCGCCGCGGTGGCCGGATCGCCGCCGGGCTGGCCGGCCGCCGGCGCAACTGCCTTGCCCGGCCCTGGCAGCAGCGCAGGCTCACCCGACACGCTCATGCCGCCGCCGGATGCGTAGATCGGCACGCCGAGCTCGACCAGGCTGCCGTCCGCCAGCCGGGCGAGCAGTGTCACGACCGCCGCGTGCCCGCTGCGGATCACGATGCCGGCGACCTGCTCGTCCAGGAGTTGCTGCGTACCAGCCCCGTTCCAGCCGAGCTGCGGGTCGGCGCCCGGCGGCAGGAACGCGGCCAGCGCAGCGCTCCGCCCGGCCGCCGTGGCCGGGCTGTAGTTCAGGTAGACATTGCCGAACTCCAGCGCATATGCCTCTGCCGCGGCGACGGGGAACTGAGTCGCACTGACCTTCCGCTCCGCGGCGGAACCAGTGCTACTCGTGCCCTGACCGCCGAAGATGGTGAGCACACCGCGGTAACCGACCAGCAGTATGACGGCCCAGACAACGACGCGCGCAACCCACACGAGCCATCTCCCGCCCGCACCGCGCCAGTGCGCTGCGGCCGGTGCGGACCGAGTGGACCGAGTGGACGACGATCGGCTGGCGGACGGCGCCGAGCGCTCAGGCAGCGTCTCCCGAGGCAGGGCCTCGTCGCCTGCTAGCTCGTCGCCGCGATCGAGGAGTGCCCTGCGAACCATCACACCTCCGTCCGTTCTCGCGCGGGCACGCCGCAGAAAGCCACGGCGCGATGTTCCTGACGCCGACCATTCTGGGGCCAAACGCCCAGCCAGCCCGGCAGGCGCGCCGGCATGGCCGGACGGCGGATATTCGGCGCTGAACCGGTCGTCGCGCAGGTCGGCGAGCAGCCGGTCGGGCCAGGCGCGACTATGGCCAGTCCGATCCGCCGGGGCGGCCGGCGCGCCCGCCACGTTCGCTGCTGCGAACGGACGGCCGTGCCCATCCGGCGGCCAGCTCAGCGCGTGCCCCCGCGCGCGCTCGCCGTCGGCGCTGCCGCGGGTCTGACCTACGGGCC
>JBOHCP010000846.1:0-2172 GCA_050698875.1 Streptosporangiaceae bacterium
AGCCGGCCGTCAGCCGGCCGGTGATCGACGTGACGGACCGGCCGCTCGCCGAGTGCGTCGCCGGCTTCTGGGAGTCGGCGCTCAGCCCGGCGCGGCTGCGGTCGCTGCCGCCCGCCGCGGCCGCTCCGCCGGACTTGCTGCTGCGCAGCGTTGAACCGCCGCCGCTCACCGTGGGCGGACGGGATCTGGCTGATCTGCTGCGTCCCGCCTACCTCGCCATGACCGCCGGCGATGCGGCCGAGCCGGACGCCGAAGGCCACTGAAGCGCTCACGGGGGCTCCCCCCGCGGGTCCTGGTTGAATAGGGCAATGCTGATTAGGGACGCACATCAGGACGAACTGGCCGAGGTGGGCGAGTTGCGGCTTGCCGCCTACCACGCTGACGGGTTCCTGTCGCCGGACTCCACCTATGCGCCGCGGCTGCGCGAGCTGGGTGCGGATGGCTCCGGCCCGGTACTCGTCGCGGTGGACGGCGGCGACCCTGGCCGACTGGTCGGCACCGTGATGCTGCAGCGGTGGCCGCATGCGGGCCAGGTGGTGTCCGGGCCCGATGAGGCGGAGATACGCGCGCTGGCCGTCCGGCCCGAGGCGCGCGGCAGCGGCGTCGGCCGTGCGCTGCTGGCGGCGGTGATCGACCGCGCCGCCGCGCAGGGAGTCGGCACCCTGGTGCTGCTGACCCAGCCCGAGATGAGGGCTGCGCATCACCTGTACGAGGAGGCCGGGTTCGGCAGGCTGCCGGAGCGGGACTGGTCACCGGAGCAAGGCATCACGCTGCTGGCCTACGGCATGCACCTGTGCGACGGGACATGACCGAAGCGCCCGCGCCGGGCCTACGGCGCAACCGGAACTGGCAGCTCCTGCTGGGCGGCCAGACGCTCTCGATCACCGGCACCTACATCTTCACAGCACCGTCGTGCTGTGGATCGCCACGATCATCGCCAGGGATAGACCGTGGGGACCGCAGGCGGTCGGCGGCGTGCTGATCGCCGCCGCGGTGCTGCGCTGATCATCGGGCCGCTCGCCGGCGTCTTCGTGGACCGCTGGGACCGGCGGCGCACGATGATGACGTGCGACGCGACGCCTGCTGCGGTCCTGATCGCGGCCCTGCTGCTGCTGCTGCTGCTGCTGCTGCTGCCCGCCGCCGGCGCTGGTCTGTCGGCTGGCGGGAAGCTGGCCGTCAGCCACGCCGTGGTCGCCGGGGTGGGCTGTTTCAGCCAGTTCTTCCGGCCGTCGCTGGTCGCGGTCATCCAGTCCGTGGTAGCTCCCGCTGACCAGGCCAGGGCGATAGGCCTCGCCCAGTCGATGGCCAGCGGCGCGGCGGTCATCGGCCCGGCGATCGCTGCGCCGCTGCTGTTGTGTCCGGCGTGCAGTGGGCCCTGGTCATCGACGCGGCGTCGTTTGCGGTCTCGCTCGCGGCGACCTTCGCGATGCGCGTCACCGCGGTGCCCGCTGCCGGCGGTCCGGCCGAGAGGGCCAGCTTCGGCCGCGAACTCGCGGCCGGGCTGCGGTTCTTCCGCGGCAGCCCGGTGCTCGTGGCGGTCGGCGTGGGTGTCGTGGTGGCGACCCTCGGCACCGGTGCGATCAACGTGCTGACGGTGTACTTCCTCAAGGCCAACCTGCACGCCGCGCCCAAGTGGCTCGGCGCTCTGGACGCCGCCGAGGGGCCGGGGCCGTGCTGGGCGCGCTGGCAGCAGCCGGGGCTGCGGCCCGGATCGGGTCTCGTCGGCTGTTCTGGGCAGGCGGACTGCTGGCGATCCGGGCCAGGCGCGGCGCCCTGTCGGCGCGTGCCGTCCCGGTAGCTGACGAGGCAGCCTAGCGGGGCCGTTAGGGTGGACGATGGCGAGGCAAGCGCGGGGCAGCGAAGGTGAGGAAACGGGTCATGGCCATGGAGCTACCTGAGGTTCCGGCCGCAGCCGTGCCAGCCGGGGCCTGGCTGCTCGACGTGCGCGAGCCGGACGAATGGGCGGCAGGGCACGTGCCGCAAGCCACCCACATTCCGCTCGGTCAGCTCGGCGCCCGCATCGCCGAGTTGCCGGAAGACCGCGAGATCTACGTGATCTGCCGCTCCGGCGTTCGGTCGGCGCGCGCGGCGCAGGCACTCAACCAGGCCGGCTGGCGAGCCGTCAACGTGGCGGGCGGCATGCAGGACTGGGCCGCGGCGAGTGGCCCGATG
>JBOHCP010000847.1:0-2163 GCA_050698875.1 Streptosporangiaceae bacterium
TGCTTGCCCTCGCCGGCGGTGACCCCCGCATGGCCCGACCGCAGCCGCCCGGACCGGAATGGAACGACCGCGCCCGCGAGATCGTCCAGTTGCTGCTGGACGGGCGGTTCGGGGAGGTCCACGCACGCACGTCAGCCACGTTCCAGGACCAGATCTCCGTCAGACAAATGGACAGGGTCTGGCGCGGCAGGGCACGGGACCTCGGCCCCGCGCGGGAAGTTGGGGTCAGCTGCCGGGGGCCGGCCGAGGGCGTCGTCGCCGACGCCAGGATCACCTTTGCCAACGACGCGGTCGTAGTGCGCATCGGCTTCAACCCATCAGGCCAGATCGCAGGCCTCATGGTCCTACCGCCCCAGGAGGAGCCTCCCACGATGTCCGACTGAACGCAGCACCCGATGTGCACTAGTCAGAGAAGCGCTCGTGTGCTGCAGATTGATTCTTTTGCGTTGTGTTCGCGATCATGCCTGACGAGCCGCAGGCCGGGCCGATCGGCGGATCCCCGCACTTGTGCCATGTCGCTGGTCAACCTGGAGGCCGGGCCGGTGGGACATTGCGCGTCGCCCAGCACGTCAGCGTCCACGCCGGCAAGGTCACACGCATCCGCCAAGTCCAGTACGGCGCGGCAGTCCGCGCCGCCAGCCTGGCCAAGCGGCAGAGCTGCACCAGGGTGGGGCAGGGGCTGAACGGCGTTCCACGACCGGGTCGACCTAGTGCCAGGCCTGCTCAGCGATGACCGCATCGAATGCGCGGCTGCGGGTGCCAGCCTTCGAGCGCAGCTCGCGCCCCGCCCCGCGCTCATTAGGAGCGCGAACACTGCGGGGAGCGCAGCGTCGGCGTCTGAGCACGACAGGATCACCGTGTCGCCGTGGCGCTCGACGTTCCTCACGCCCGGCAGCGCAGTGAGCGACTTAGGATCGACGTCGGGGAGCGTAGCGATTTTGTGTCGCGATCACGGAGCTGGCCCAGGTCTCGGCCCCCGGTTGACAGCTCGATCGGCGGCTGTGCCAGCCGGTGCGGACGTCTCAGGTCAGGCGAGCGACTGCTTTGTCGGGATAATCGACGGTGACAACGATCCGGTCATATACCTGGTCGGCCAGGTCGAGGACGACGGCCGACCGACGGCCATGGCAGGCGGCGAAGGTGACCATCTCGCCGTCTCGCCAGGTGCCCACCATGATCACGCCTGGCAATCCCGTGCCGGGCATCCTCAGCCCGTGGACCTCCTCCAGGCCGTCCGGCACCACCCGCGCCCGCACCACGGCTGCCCGCGGGAACGTGACATTCCCGTGCAGCGCCTCGATTTTCTCGGCCGCCGACAGGGAAACTGTGACCTCTTGATCGTCAATCAGCAAGCTCGCCATATGACCCATTTTCCATCTAGCTGCAGACCGGCTTCGCCCACCCGCGTGCGCCAGTCCGGCCACGCCTGTCACTCAAGTGGAGCGCCGCCGAAGCCGATCTCGTTGCCGTCGGGGTCGCGGTAGATCACCTTGCGCACACCGTTCCCGTACGTCTCCTGCGAGGCGGGCTCGATTCCCCGGGCGCCGATATTCTCGACCCGCTCATCGAGGTCGTCGACGAACACCGTGTGCATTGCATGGCCGGCGCGCGCGGGCAGCTCCTCGATGTAGAGGTACCGGTGCTCGGCAAGCTTCCACACCGCCTCCGCCCCGTTCGGGAAGAACGCGGGTTCGAAGCCCAGCAGCCGCTCGTACCACGTCAGCGCACGCTGGTAGTCGCTCACCGGAAGCCCCGCGAACAGGTCGACCGTCACGCGTTCACGCTAGCCCGCAACGGCGGGGCCCGCACGCGGAAGGAACGGGCGGCTGCGCTCGGTGCCTGCGAGCACGACGCCGCCAGCACCGTGTTCGGCCGGCACCGGCCGCCCAGGAACTCCAGATACACATCCGCCAGCGGCATCCCGATCCCGACCACCAGCCCGCCAGACCGGTCACGAGAACGGACCACACCAAGCCCGGCCGCATCCACAGCATTCGCTCCCGTCGTCACCGTTGATCCAACCCGTCAAGGGTGGACCAGATAGCGAGGAAGATCACAGGCATAACATGCATGAGCGTGCGAGCCGATGGCGCAGAGAGCAACCAGATCTGCGCCAGCCGCGGCCCGCACCACTCGCCCCAGGCGGCGAGCAGAACGGCGGAT
>JBOHCP010000848.1:0-2151 GCA_050698875.1 Streptosporangiaceae bacterium
GGGCCGGCCTGCGTCAGCTAGTTAGCCTCGATGATTCAGGGCGCGGGCGAGGCTGGTTACTGATTGTGTTAGGCCGGTTTTCGACCGCGGTGGCTGGTTGCTGTCGGGGGCTGGCAGGGTGCGCTTCCCGGGGTGCTCGGGCTGGCACCGGCTTGACCCGCGCCGGGGCGGTCTCCTTTCCAGGGTCGCAGAGTCGGTTTGCGCTGGTCAGGCTGGTGCGGGTAGGGCGCGCAGCCGCTGCCAGCAGATGGTGAATGCCTCCTTCCATGGCCAGGTGGCGCTGATCTTGAGCACGTGCTTGCGGGCGTGCCGGATCAGCCGGGCGGGCAGGTGCAGCAGCCGGTAGCGGAGGGTGCCCGGCTCGGCGTCCTTGAGGTCGTCCTGGTCGTAGAGTCCGAGGAGCTGGCACCAGGCGGACAGGTCGGCGGCGATGTTGGCGGCCAGGACCCAGCCGCGGTTCACGGCCCAGGTCTTCGATGGCAGGTTCCGCAGCCCCATTGATCTGGCGTTGCGCACCCGGTCCTCGACGACGGCGTGCTCGCGGTGCAGCACGTCGATGAACTGGGGATGGCCGGTGCCGGGCACGCCGGGGAGGCCGGCGTCCGGGATGTTGGTGACGATGACGGAGTACCGCCATCCGGTGGCCTTCTCGAACGCGGTCAGGTTGCGCATCTGCCGCCGCGATGGTTTCGTGCGGCGCACGATCCATCGCAGGCCGGCGGGCCAGCCCGTGGCGCGGCTGGTCAGGCGAGTGATCTCGGCGACGGCGGTGCCCTTCTGCACTTTCCCGTCCTGGTCCACGGCTGCCTGCCACGCGGAAACAGGCAGCTTCGCGATGGCCTGCTCGTCGGCCTCGGTGATCATCCAGCCGCAGCTGAACAGCACCGTGCGCCGCTTGGTGCCCAGGGACAGCAGGTGCTGGACCAGGTCGTGGGTAGCGCCGGCGCCGTCGACACGGACCAGCAGCCTTGACCGCCAGCCGGCGGGGATCTGCGCCAGTGCCGCGGCCAGCACCGCAAGGTGATCGGCGACGGTGTTGGAGCCGGCGTTGCCCGGCCGCAGCAGCATCGCCAGCGACTCGGCCGTGTTGGCCAGCCAGGCCCCCAATGGATGGAAGCCGAAGCCCTTCTTGAACGTGGGCGCTGCGCCTTCCTTGTCTGAGTGCGCCGTGATCAGCGTCGCGTCCATGTCGATCACCAGCCACCCGGCCAGGACCTTCCCGGCGATGGTCAGCCACGGGAACCCGGCTGGAGTCGCCGCGATCAACTCCCACACGTGCTTGCGGATGACGGCCCGCGCCTTCGCGATCTTGCGCAGCGTCTTGTCATCGGCCAACTCCAGCGCCCGCCGGATTGTCGTGTCCGACGGCGGCGGCCCGAAGACCGGCTCCTGATGGGCCAGCAACGCGATATCGTTCATGCTCGTCGCCCCGAGCACGATCGCGACAGCGATCGACACCAGCGCCACGCCGCGGTCGATCAGCGGGAACTTCCCCGCCCGGGCCAGCGCCTTGCCTAGCGCAGCGGTCAGCCCGGACTGGTCGGCCAGCTTGCGCAACAGCACCGCCCCGGCATGCCCGATCAGGCCCTCGCCGTCCGAGGTCACGGTCAGATTCTGGTCCCAGCGCGTATTCTTCGGCACGAGGAGCGCTCCAGTCTGGAGAAATTACATGGTGTGGTCACCGTGTAATCTCCCAGAACGGGGCGCTCTTCGCTATCTACGCTGCGTAACTTCCGCCCTCGCGCGCACGTGATCTTCCCTCATCCGGGCACACGACGTCGGCCGCACCCAGCAGGTGCACCTCCCGCCGCCGCAACCAGACGCAAACCCGCAGGTCAGCACCATGAACTCAGAAGAAACCGCTGATCACCGGTCCGGAGTTGAATCCCGGAGGCTCATGGTCCCAAATGCGCAGGACCTCCTGAGAACTTGACCGCGCTGGCCGCGGGGGCCCAGCACGGCTACGGGATCATGACCGACGTCGCGCGGATATCCGACGGCCGGGTCAGGCTCCGGGCGGGCACGTTGTACGCGGCGCTGGACCGGCTGAAGGCGGACGGCCTGGTCACCAGCGACAAAGAGGAGATCGTGGACGGGCGGCTGCGCCGCTACTACCGGATCACCGAGGAGGGCATCCAGGAGCTCGCGGCC
>JBOHCP010000849.1:0-2150 GCA_050698875.1 Streptosporangiaceae bacterium
TCGGCCGCGGCAGCGACCGCGATCGCGTTGCGCCAGATCGGTAAGCCCTACATGTGGGGCGCGGCCGGCCCGAACGCCTACGACTGCTCCGGCCTGGTCCATGCCGCCTATGCCGCCGCCGGGATCCTCATCGCCCGCACGACGTTCGGCTGGCGCCAGGACGGTCCGCAGGTACCGCTGGCCCAGATCCAGCCGGGAGACCTGCTGTTCTACCCAGGCTCCGACGGCACTCCCGCGAACCCCGGTCACGTCGTGATGTACCTGGGCGGCGGCCAGGTCATCCAGGCCCCGCAGACCGGCGAGGACGTCCAGGTCGACCCGCTGGACCTATCGGGGGTCGTCGTGGCCACCCGCCCGGCAGACCTTCCCCATCACGCCTGACCACCAGGAGGAGTGACCCGATGACGCCCGTCACCACAGCCCAGTTGCGCGCAAGCGCCACCGTCGATCTGATGACCGCCGCCCGCGCGCTGGGTCTGGGCCGCACCAAGGCCTACGAGTTGGCCCGCCGCGATCAGTTCCCCTGCCGGGTGATCCGCATCGGCGAGACCTACCGGATCCCGACCCCCGGGTTGCTGGAACTCCTCGGCGTCGCGCCTGAGGAACCTCGCAGCCAGATGCTCGCCGGCTACCGCACCTGACCGCGCGACACGCCCGACCCCGCGCTCTTCGACCTAGAGAGGACCACCGTGATGCGCCCGGAGCAGCCAGCCGACAGCTATGCCGGCGAGAACGCCACCGTGCCGGCGCGGCTGCCGCGCGAGCGGTGGCAGCACCGCGAGCTGGTCATCTGGGGCGCCCACGGCGGCGCCGGCACCAGCACCCTGGCGACCTGGCTGAAGCCGGCCTGGGATATGGGCTCGATGCGCCCGGAACCGGACCCGAAGCACCCGGCCGTCGTCGCCAGAAGCCGCGCACTGGTCGTGACATGCCGCAGTACCGCGTGGTCAACGGCGCAGGCAACCAAGGCGGTCGCAGCCGTCATCCGACAGGGCGGCCAGATCGCCGTAGTCGCGGTGGTGAGCGACGGCTGGCCTGAGCCTTCCACCGCGACAAACCGGCTCAGGCTGCTAGGGCCCCAGGCCGGGGCGGTGATCCGGATCCCGTTCGTCCCCGGTCTACGGCTGGCCGACGACCCCGCATCGGTTCCGCTGCCGCGCCGCGCGCTCCGTGCCCTCGCCCAGATCCAGGCGGCCTGCGGCCGCACATTCCCCCCCTCGTGACTGCAGGAGGCCTGACGATGCTGTTCATTCACCTCACGCTCGCCGTCCACCATCTCGCCGCCGCCCGCTTAGCCGGTACCGGCCGCGGACTGGCAGCAGGCGTCCCGAATCCGGCGCCGCTGGCCCCGCCCGGCCTGGCCGGCCCGGTGAACACGCTGCTGGGCTGGTGGAAGTGGGGCGCGCTGGTCGCCGGAGTGTTCGGCCTGATCGGCTGCGGCGCGATGATGGCGATCGGCCGCCGAAACCGCTCCAGCCTGGCCGCTGACGGCGCGACCGGGATCCCGTGGGTGCTCGCCGGACTGACGCTGATTGCCCTGTCCTCGGGCATCGTCGGCGTCTTCATGTGAGGCCGCGATGTTCCTCACCCGGTCAGCACGCTACGAGTACCGCTTGTACCGACGGAATCGCGGGCGCCGCAAGCTCGCATTCGCCGTCGCAATCGCTCTCATCCTCGCCGTTGCCGCCCTCGCCCATCACGTCACCGCGCACGCTGGCCAGCAGAAGGACAAGGAGACAGCCCGGCCGAGCCGCACGCCTGCTAAGAGTCCCGGAACACGAGCACCCGCCGCGGCTGACGCCAGCGCGAGACTGAGCTGGATCGACTTTCACGGCATCGCGCTTCCGGTCTCCGTGCAGGACGGGCCGCACCACACCAGCGGCGGGCTGGCATGGGGATTCAGCGACACCCCGCGCGGTGCGCTGCTGGCAGCGGTGAACATCGCTGTTCGCACCGCCGCGCAGTGGGGACCGGCGATCTACCAGCCGACCATCCGCAGCCAGGTCACCGGCCCGGATGCTGGCACCCTGCTAAATGCCGACGCCAGCAGCTATGCGGCGCTGCGGGCGGCAGCCCATGTCCGGCCCGGCCAGCCAGCAGGACGCGGATACGCGGTCGAGGCCGCCTACCAGTTCGAGGCCTACACACCC
>JBOHCP010000850.1:0-2128 GCA_050698875.1 Streptosporangiaceae bacterium
GCCGTACCTCGCGCACCAAGGCCACGGCGCGATCCTTCAGCTCACGCGGGTAGTTCTTCGCTGCTCGTCCCATACCGGACACTCTCCCAACAGATCGAGTCTCCGGACTCGCCGGGGGGATTCACTCGGGGGCCGCGGCCACTGGTTTGTGGCGAGAAGTCACCGGCGGCTTCTGGTTCGGCTACGCCCTGGCCAGTTTCTAGTGGCCGCGCCCGACAAGGAGCCCAGTGGTGTGATGCGGCCTGTCGTCCCCTGCGTTGCTGCGATCACGTTCCACGGTCGTCCCGGTCAGGCCAGTCGGTCGTCGCTGGCGCACGCGCCCCCATCTGCTCGACGGACGGCATGCAGCCGGGATGCTGGATTATCCCGCGCCGGATGAACCGCCGCTGCGTCGCCGTCGGCCCGTACCCGGTCAGCAGGTGACGCAACGCCGAATGGCACCACCCGGCTCTGCCTTTTGGCGATGATTTTCGGCTCGAAGCTGGCATCACGGTCTCGCGGCACCGATATCTCCACCGGGCCGGTATCGGTGAGCACCACCTTGGCCCGGTAGCCGTTACGCGAATTCCCGAATCCACGCCCGGCCGGGTCATGCCTGGAATAGCCGAGGTGATCGTCCAGCTCCCCCTCCAGGGCACCCTCGACCACCATCTTGGTCAGCTTCCCCAGCAGCCCGCCTCACCGGCCAGCTTCAGCCCGCCGGTGCGGGCCCGCTCGGTCAGCTCCCGCAGCAGCTGCTCATCAGCCGCCGACAGCTCCGCGTCGTCCTGGTCCTGCCGGGTTGTCACGTCAGTCACTGGTGTCTCCCTAGTTGTCAGGAGTTACACCGTTAAAATTACAGTCCTTGCGTAAAGGTGAACTGCCCTCCGGCGCGCGTGCCGCTGACCTGCGATAACTCCCGAAGATGTCCGGTTAAGTCCCACTGTTCCGGGAGGTCCGTCGGCTGCGTCGCGCTCGAAGAGCCATCCCGAGCAGGGCTACCGCGCCGTGCTGGGCATCATCCGCCTGGCCAGCCGCTACGGCACCGGCCGCGTCGAGGCTGCAGCCGGCAGGAGCTGTTCGGGCAGCTGGACCGCCCGGCCCCGCCAGCTCACCTGGTCAACTGAGCTCGCCGACCTCTATCACTATCGCGACCGCCCCGTCATCTGCAAGCCATCACCGCTGCCGGGGGCCGGCTGGACCGCAGCACGGCGTTAGCCGACGGTCTGGCGGCCGTGTTTGCCGGGACCGCTTTCGACCCGGCCGATCCCACGCTGGCCGGGGTCTGCACGGCCGGGCGCACCCTGGTACTGCGGACCGGCGCTCTGCCCGTCCCGATGCAACGGGAGATTTCCTGGTGGGTGGCGACCTGCCACGGGGACGGGGAACGGGTGATCAACACCTGCGACTGGAACCGGTGGGTGGTCACCGCAGTCGAGGTGATCGGCGAGCGGCCGCAGGTGTGCTCGTTCGCTGACTTGTCCCTGGCGGAGTGGATGGCGGCGTGGGCGCGCAAGTTCCACGCCGACAACGGCCGGCTCGCCTCGGCCAGCACCCGGTACCGGGCCGAGTGCGCGATCAGGGGGCTGCTGCGGCTGCTGGCCGTCCGTTACAGCGACGCCCCGTGGTGGACCCGGGATGTGTGGTGCCTGCGGTTCGACCCGCGGATCCCGCGCCGTGAGCATGAGCCCCGCGGGGAGTCAGCCGTCTGCTGGGACGACATCCAGCCGCGGTGGCTGCGGGACGGATACACCTTCTACCTTTACCTGCAGCTGGAATCCGGGCAGCTGACCTGGTCCTCGGTCGCGACACGGCACGTGCTCGCCGCCCGGTTCTCGGAGTTCGTGGTTTCCCGCGGGATCGCCTGCGCTGACCGGCGATCCGTCCCGGCTGCGGCCGCTGGTGCTGGACTTCCGGGCATTCCTGCGCCAGTGGAGACGCCAGACCACAGGCGCCAGAGAACGCGGCGGTCCGCTGGACGACCTGTCTATCGCGACCACGCAGCGGGCAATCGGGAACTTCTACCGGGCGATGGTCGCGGTAGGGACCGCCCTTGCGGGCGGCCCCCCGCACAGATCCCAGCGAGCGCTGCTAACGCACTGGGCTCCTGCCTCGGGTACGAACGTCGAACCGCACCTGGGGATAGGGA
>JBOHCP010000851.1:0-2124 GCA_050698875.1 Streptosporangiaceae bacterium
GTGCCCGGCTCCCCGGAAGGCCACGAAGACCGCGTTGCCGGCTCGCCGCAGCGGCTGGGTTCTGCGGGCAGGAACGAGCCGGCACATGGCGCACGACAGCGTCGGCAGAGCGCTCGTTCCGGTCTCGGGGTTGATGAACTCGACAGTGACCATCGCCTGGTCGCCCACGGCGACCAGGCTGGCCAGCGCAGTGTCGGTATCGGCCCAGCGGTAGGTCAGCAGCGGCGACGGTACCGGACCCAGCTGCCGGGGCATGCAGTCGGTATAGCCCGCCGCGACGGTGGCGGCATCCGGCGGCGGCCGGTCGACGGTGGGCTGGGTGTAATCCGGGTAGGGCTCGTAGAAGACCGCGTCCAGCGACTCGATCAGCGGCAGGTCGAGGCCGTCGAACCAGACCATGTTCCCGTCGCTGCCGTTTGTATGGTCGTGCCAGAACCAGGCAGGCGTCAGCACCAGGTCACCCGGGCTCATGTCGCACCGGATGCCGTTCACCGTCGTCCAGACGCCCGTTCCAGTAAGCACGAAGCGGATGGCGCCGGGCGTGTGCCGGTGGGCCGGCGCTGTCTCGCCGGGTCCGAGGCACTGCAGTGCCGCCCACAAGGTGCCAGCCGCGTAGGGCTTGCCGTGCAGGCCGGGATTGGCCAGGCTGAGCACGCGTCGCTCGCCGCCCCGGTCCACGGGGACCGCCTTGATCGCGCGCTCGGCCAGCGGGAGCGTCTCGCTGGCTCGCCAGACCCAGGGAACAGCCTGCGGATGGGGGTGGCTCGGCAGCAATTCGCGGGCGACTGCCCAGAGCGGATGCAGATGTGCCGCCGCCAAGTCCCGGTAGAAGAGGTCAAGCTTGGCAGCGGCGACCTCCTCGTGGCCGGTCGTCGCGCTGGCCGGTCCGGACGTCATAGTCGTACCGTAGGCCCGCATTCCACGGACGGGAAGCCGAGGGCCGTCAGTTCTGCAGACAGGAATGGGGTCCTCCCAGACTGACCGGCGCGGCGACGGTAATCGTGGCTTCCAGAACGGGAGGGCACCGATGACGTAGCCCGGACCGACTCAGCCAGGCGGCCAGGACGGCCCTGCCCAGCCGGAAGACCTAGCTCGGCAGCCGGGGAAGCGAGTCCTGACTCGGGCCGGCTTGGCATGAGTTCATCGCTCCCGCAGCGACCGGATCGCGTGGCTGCGGGCGGGCTGCGCCGACCTGCCCGGCGTCAGCGTGGCCGGGGTGCGCTGTGATATTCCGGTGGACTTTCGGCAACGAAGCGACCTGGACGGCGCAGGTGACCGTGACGCGCGCCGCCTGGGAAGGGAACGGGGTGCCTGCGGTCGAGGCCATCGGCCCGGCGCGAGCCGGGCTGGCGACCCCGGTAGTGGTGGTGGGCGCGGTCGATCCACTCGTACTCGAAGCGCGGGAGCTAGCTGGCCTTGATCGAGCGGAAAACCAGGGCACAAGGCAAGCTTTGTCGCTGTGCAGATACTGGTGCTGTGGGTTGCTGAGAATCAGCACGCCGGCGAGCGGAGGAAAGGGGTTGGGCAGGCATGGATGCTGCGAAGTGTTTTGAGGTTGCACTGGATCACTACCGCAAGGGGAACGAGCTACTCAACTTCCCCGTAGCGGTGCTCATGGAGGAGCAGGCTGTGCACGCCGCCAGGGCGACCGCGCATTTCACTGCCGGCACCCTGGCGCTGGCGCTGGCCAGTGCTCAGGAAGGCGCAAGCGCGAAGCCAGCACAGTGATTCGCCGGGTGGTAGCACAGCCGAGATGATCGCTGAGGAGCCGATTGGTCCGCCCGCGTGCCAGGGCTGGCGCCGCCGGGCCCGCTGCGAAGCGCTGCAAGCTGTCGGGATGCGCGGGCAGCCCGCGCCACCTGCGCCCGTCATAACCGGTCTGTCCCGAGACCTGCTTTATCACGAGATGCAACCGCCAGAACCTCGAGGCTCTCTGGCCGGCGCCTTGGTGCCGCGCTGATCGGCGGCCCGCGGTGGTGCCGAGCCTGACCGTGTGCGGCATCGGGCTGCCGATCCGGGAGATTGCGGCACAGCGAGAACGTTCACGTCGAGGCCCGGCGCGGTGCACAAGTCCCGAAGCGATGGACCCCGCCGACGATCGACGAGGGCGAGCTCGCGGCCGCG
>JBOHCP010000852.1:0-2116 GCA_050698875.1 Streptosporangiaceae bacterium
TGCTGGGACCGCGGCTCGGCGCCAGGGTGCAGGAGGTCATCCGGGCTGTCAAGGCGGGCCTGCAGACGGGTTACTGGATCGCGCAACACGGTTCGCTGCCGATCCCTGAGACACTGGCCGCCTTCGGCGGTGCCCACCTGGGTCTGAACTTCAGCAGCACGGGCTTTCTGGCGCAGGGCACGGCCATCTATCCCGCCGTGACCCCGGGGCTGCCGCTCGTGCTGGCCGGGGCCTCCTGGGTGAACGGTGCGGCGGCCGCGACCGCCATGGGCCCGCTGCTGGGCGGGCTAGCTGTGCTGAGCTTCGCCGGCTTGGTCGCCCGCCTCGTCGGCCCGCAGTGGGCACCGGCCGGCGCTCTCGTGCTCGGCCTCAGCATGCCGGAGCAGTACGTCGGCCGGACCACGCTAGCCGAAACGGCCCTGCAGATCGCGCTGTTCGGTGGTCTCTGCCTGCTCGCGGACTCGATCGCGATCCGGCGAGCGGGCCCGGCCGTCGGCGGGTGGCTGACGGCCGTAGATCCGAGGACACCGCTCCGGGGCATCCGGTGGATCCGGTGGGTGTCGGCAATCACGCCCGAGCGCGCACTGGCCACGCTGGCCGGGCTCGCGCTCGGATTCGGCTTCGTGGTGAGCCTCGACGCGATGCTGTACCTCATCGTGGTCATTCCATTCGGCTGCGCCCTCGTGATCGGCCGCCGGCCGCAAGCGGCCCCGTTCCCCATCGGAATTTTGGTGGGCGTGTGTTACGGACTGGTCGGCTGCTTTTTGCTGGATCGGCCTTTCCTCGACCACGTCGGCTCCACCGCGGGCCTCGCCGGGGTAGTCGCCGTGTGGCTGATCGCCGTGTCCGGGGGCGCCATTGGGTTCGCCCGGCTGGACTGGGTGCGGCGGCACGTGCCGAAGGCGCTGGCGGCGCGGCCGCTGCGCTGGCTGCCCCAGTTCGCAGGGCTGCTCGTGTTCGCCGCGCTGATCGGCCTGTTCGTCCGGCCGTACGTGCAGAAGGTGCACGGCCAGCCGGGCGCCGCGATGGATGCGTTCATCGCCGCGCTCCAGCGCCAGCAGGGCCTGCCAGTCGACCCGACCCGGACCTACGCGGAGCAGACGCTGTACTGGCTCGTCTGGTACGTCGGCCTGCCGGCCGTCCTGCTCGGCGGGGCCGGGCTCGCGCTGGTCCTGTCTCGCAGCCTCCGCGCGCTGCTGACGTGGCGGGATCCGAGCAGCGTGTGGCGGCTGTGGGCACTGCCGACAGTGATCTTCTGCGCCGGGACCGCAGCCGTGCTCTCTGCGCCGGACATTGTGCCCGACCAGCCGTGGGCAAGCCGGCGCCTCGTGGTATTCGCCATCCCCGGGGTGATCTTGTGCGGGCTGCTGGCCGCGTCCTGGCTCGCCAGGCGGGCCATGGACCGAGGCGCGGGACGGGTAACCGCCGGCGTGGCCGGGGTTTTCTGCTGCGCGGCGTTGCTGTTGCCGACGGTGGCGACCACGTTCGGCCTCGGCCTGACCCACAACGGCAACGCCGGTGCGCTGCGGGTGGTGGCTCAGGACGGGATGGCGCTGAATTACCTCGGCAAGGGCCAGCTCGATGCCGTCCGCGCCATGTGTGCGCGGATTCCCCGCAACGCCTCGGTCGTAATCGTCGATTACCCGACGGCCGCGCAGTTCGCTCAGGTCGTCCGGGGGATGTGCGGCGTGCCGACCGCCTGGACGAACGGGCGCGCGATCTCGTCGGTCGACAACGCGGTGGGCTCGATCTCCGCGTCAGGGCGGCAGCCCGTGCTGCTCGCCGGCACGCAGCAGGAGCTCGCCGCGTTCGGCGGGTCGCCAGAGCCCGTGCTGAACCTGACCACGACCGGCGACCCGCACGAGCTGACCCAGCTGCCCACGTCACCGCAGGTCGTTCGGTATCAGGTCTGGATGACGCTGCCCGGGGTCACGGGGATCGGGACCTGACGGCCCCGGCGGGGATCGGGACCTGACGGCCCCGCGGGTGCCGGCCTGCGCGGCGCCGCCGCTGAAGCTTGCCGCGTGGTAACGCTACTCGGGGCTGATTTGCCAGCGTGCGCCGGCGGTCATACAGTAAATGCACGCGACGCGGGGTGGAGCAGTTCGGTAGCTCG
>JBOHCP010000853.1:0-2112 GCA_050698875.1 Streptosporangiaceae bacterium
GCCCCGATCTGGCCCTCCAGGCAGTGGCCCGGGGCATCACCGCGCCGGTCTCCGACACGACGACCTGGCGGTGGCTGCCGGGTGATGCGATCAGGCCGTGGCGGGTCCGGTCGTGGGTCTTCCCCCGCGACCCGGCGTTCGCCGTCAAGGCCGGAGGTGCCGGACCTGTATGCCAGAGCCTTCGGCGGCCAGCCGCCCGGCGACGACGACTACGTGCGCTCCGCCGATGAGAAGACCTCGATCCAGGCCCGGATCCGCCGGCATCCCTCGCGGCCCGCCGCGCCGGGCCGCCCGCCCCGCACCGAGTTCGAGTACGCCCGCGGCGGCGCCCTGGTCATCTTGGGCAAGACCGACCTGGACGCCGAGACCGGGCACGTGCCGCCAGCCGTGATGAGCGATGTCGACCGCGGTCTCCGTCGCGTTCTGGGGCTCTAGACCCGCGCACACTGCTGCAGAAGCGTGAAACTGACCGCAGGCCGAGGTTTCGGGTCTGGTCTGTGACCAGTCGGGATGGCGGGATTCGAACCCGCGGCCTCCGGCTCCCAAATCAGCTCCGGCTGGCCGCCACACGCCGCTCCACCTGGCTGTATGCGGCGTCTACCTGCGAAGACAGTCGCTCAATGCCGCTGGAGGCCGCCTGGCACCGGCGCCTGTTGGCTCCCACTTTGGCTCCCATGGACATAAGCATATGCATAGCTATGCGCACAGTGCTTATACTGTCCATGTGCTTATGGACTTGGTCCGCTCGCTCCAAGAGGCTGATGTCTCCGTACGGGAGCTTAAGGCGCGGCGGAGCGGCGCGGACGCGATCCTGGCTGTCGAGGTCAACGGCGTCCGAGCACGCTTCGCCGTCGACGTGAAATCGCGTGCGCCCTATCCAGGTGAACTACGCAGCATGGATCAACGGCGCAGCGCACTTTCGGCGCGCGGTGTTCCCCTCCTCGTCGTTCCCTTCGTATCCGAATCAGCGGGCGCCACCCTGACTAAGGCTGGCTGGTCGTGGGGCGATGAGTACGGGAACTTCGACCTGCGCTCCGCCGGGCTCATCGCGCGCCAACGCAGGACAAGCTCTCCACCCGTGCGCAGACGCCGAACACTGCCCCGCGGGTCTGGCAGCTACTCCGTCATCCGCGCACTCATTGAATTGCAGAGCAATGACGACATCAGCATCGGCGCGACGGCCCTAGCCAGCCGGGCAAAGGTTTCACAGCCCAGAGCCTCCCAGGTACTGCGGCAGCTGCACAGCCTGGGCCTTGTCGACAGCGGCGACCAGGGCCGCTGGCTTCCGCGGCGCGACGACTTGCTCGATCGCTTCCTGGTCGAATACACAGGCCCTGGCGGATCGGAGCATTACTTCTATACCCTCGACCCGCTCGCGGAGCTTGCCGCGCACCTGGCCCGACCAGCCGCGCGTCGGCACGACCTAGCCATCTCCGCCGACGTCGGGCCAGACCTCCTCCAGCCCTGGCGCGGCCCCAGCGCGCTCATCGTGTACACCAGCGGAGCGCTGGACACCAATGATCTGGACGGCGTCGAGGCCCAGGGCAAAGCCGATGCCAACGTCATCATCAGGATGCCCGCCGACCAGTCCGTGTTCCCGGTAGAGGAACTCAGCGGAGCGTTCAAGGGCGCCGCGATCCCGCTCGCTGACCCGGTCCAGATGATCTGGGACCTGCACGACCTAGGCGGTGCCGACCGCGCCGAGGCCGCCGGAAAGCTACGGCAATGGCTACTGAACCGCTGAACCGCATCGTGCTGGCAGCCACATCCGTCGCCGACGACCTGAGCTGCGTGGCCCTCGCCGACATCGCCGGTGTCCTCAACACGCGCACCAGCGAGTACCGCATTATCGGCGGACTCATGGTGACAGCCCTTGCCGCCCGATGGGACCTCGGTGCCCGCCTCTACCGCGAAACCTTAGACGCTGATCTCGGAGTGCCGCCTCTTGTCCTGCGTGACCTTGATCTCGCGGACCGGCTTAAGGCAGCCGGGTACGAGCAAGTCGCGGGCGACAGGTTTGAAAAGCCGGTCCACGACGTCCCAGTAGGAGTCTCCGGCGTCGCCCCACCGATACCGACCTACCGTGCCGCAATAGATGTCCTTGTCCACGCC
>JBOHCP010000854.1:0-2097 GCA_050698875.1 Streptosporangiaceae bacterium
CGCCTTCGGCCTGGACCGCTACGCTCCCAGGCGCTGACATGGGTAATACGCCAGACCACCCCCGGCACGCCGACTGACCAGCAGAAACAAGCACAAGATCAACTTATCCAGGAAACTCGGGCTAGCTTGTGTTCGATGCGGTCGAGCTGTGTCTCCTCTGGCGGCTCCCGGCGCTCGGGCGCAGGCCCAGAAGGAAATGGTCCTAGCCTTCTCGGCTTTCCAGAAGTCGTATTCGATCTCGGCATCCTCCGAGTCCAGCAGCCCTAGCTCGCGGGCCACCAGCCCGCCGCACCCACCTGGCCAGCAGGGTAGCCAGCACCAGGTCTGCGGCCCGGCCAGCTGGCCCCGATTGATCCAGTTGCGCCGCGATGAGGTCCTCGACACTGGCCTGAACTAGCCCGTTCCCATCCATAGCGTCAGACCGTACTGCGTGCACTGTGCCAGGCTCCGGCCGGTGGCGGCGTGTAGACCCGGATGCCGGTCCGCGCGTCTACGGTGCAGCGCTACCAGCGCCGCAGTCCGTGAGTGTCCGCTGAAGCAGTGATGTGTCCGCAACCAGTTGGTGACCGTGATGACTGGCAAGACCTCGATCGTGCTCGCGGCCGTCGTCATGGCCGCTGGCGTCACTGCCTGCGGTGCCGCCGGGCCGCGGCCGAGCGTGCAGCCAGCCGTCTCTAGACCGTCGGTTCCGACGGCGGTGACGGGTACTACGGCCGCGGCGGGCAGTGCGGCACAGGGCGCCGGGGCGCTGCAGGTGCTGGTCGAGCCTGCTGCCGGGGTCGGCGCGGTCTACCAGCTGATCACGGGCGCGCGGTCGTCGGTCGACCTGGCGATGTACGAGCTGGCTGACCCGGCGGCCGAGGCGGACCTGGCGGCCGATGCGGGGCGCGGGGTGGACGTGCGGGTGATCCTGGACCAGCACCTGGAAAGGTCCGCCAACGCCGGGGCCTATGCCTACCTGGCCGGGCACGGGGTGCACGTCCGGTGGGGTCCGGCCGGCACGACGTACCACCAGAAGACCCTGACCGTCGACGGCGCCACCTCGGTGATCATGACCGGGAACCTGGTGGCCGAGGACTACTCCGGTACCCGGGACTTCGCCGTGATCGACACCACCCCGGCTGACGTCGCCGCCATTACCGGCACCTTTGACGCCGACTTCTCCGGCGGCGGCAGCACGCCGCCCGACGGTGCCGACCTGGTGTGGTCACCAACCAACGCCCAGGGCTCGGTGCTGTCGGTCATCAACGGCGCGGCGCACACGCTTGCCATCGAGGACGAGGAGATGGACGACCCGGCCGTCACCAGCGCCCTGGCAGCGGCTGCCCGGCGCGGCGTCGACGTCGAGATCACCATGACCGCCGACCCTGAATGGGACTCGGCGTTCGATGACCTCGCTCAGGCCGGGGCGCACGTCCGGCTGTACCCCGACGACAGCGGCGCCCTGTACATCCACGCCAAGGCGATCGTCGCCGACGCGGGCCTGCCCGGTCAGCAGGTACTGGTCGGGTCGCAGAACTTCTCGGTGGCCAGCCTGGACTACAACCGCGAACTCGGCATCCGCACCAGCAACCCGGCTTCCGTCGCAGCTATCAGCAACACGCTCGGACAGGACTACGCCGGTGCGGCGCCCTACTCCAAGCCCGCTGCGTCCGGCCCGGCCACGGCGAATGGATCGGGCGCGTGGTGCACGGCTACCGCCAGTGTCTACGACGCCGCAAAGGACGAGAACAACGTCTACGTCAACTCCGACCAGCCCTACGCCACTGCGACGGCGACCGCCGGCGGCTACTCGCACAGCTACCAGACCAACGGCTCCGGTTACGCGCTGATCTACCTCAACGGACCGCCGCCCGGCGCCCGGATCACGGTCTCGGTCGGAACTGCGACCTGTACCACCAGCGACTGAATCACCCGCGGCTGTAGTTCCCGCGAGAGCGAGTCAGCGCCTTGCGCGCGTCGGCTGGCACGTGCCCGCGGGCGTCGTCATCTTCAGAGACGGGAACAATGTGGCTCCCCTGCCGGTTCCGTGGGTGTCCGGAGGCGCCGGCCTCACGAGGGTGCCTTGCGGGGCGGGCGGTTCGCGGCGCCCGGGGC
>JBOHCP010000855.1:0-2081 GCA_050698875.1 Streptosporangiaceae bacterium
GGACATCCGCTCCGTGGTGCCGCGGAGGCTCGACGGCACGACGGTCGGCCGCGGCCGCGCCAGCTCGGGTGCCACCGGACCGGCCGGGGCGGCAGCAGGCGCTGGTGGTGCGGCAGGCTGCGGTGCCGCAAACGTCGGCGCAGCAGGGGCGGGGGGCGGACCCGCGGGCCCGCGCTGGCGCGCGGCTGCCTCGATCACGTCCTGCTTGCGGATGCGGCCGCCGACACCGGTACCGGCGACCGTGGCCAGGTCGATGCCGTGCTCGGCGGCCAGCTTGCGGACCAGCGGCGTTACGTACGGTGCCTCGGCGCCGTCGGTCGGCTCGTCAGCCTGCCCGTTCCCGGACTCGTAGCCCGTCGGCGGGTAAGCCGCCGGCGGCTCCGGAGCGACCGGCTGCGGGGCCGGGGTGACCGGCGGCGGCGGAGCGGCCGCGGCCGGCGCGGATGCCTCCGCGGCTACCTCGAGCTCAGGCGGTGCGGCGGGCGGCTGGTAGCTATGCGGCGGCTGGTACCTCGGCGGCGCCGCAGGGGCGGCCGGTTCCTGGTAGGTCTCGTAGCCGGGCGGCTCGGCCGCGGGGGCAGCGGCCGGTTGCTGGTACGCCTCATAGCCGGGCGGCTCGGCCGCGGGGGCAGCGGCGGGCGGCTCGGCGGCCGCCACCGAGCCGTCCTCGTCGATGACGGCGAGCTCGGCGCCGACGGCCACGGTTTCGTCCTCCGCCACCGTGATCCCGCGCAGGACCCCGGAGACGGGCGACGGGATCTCGGTATCAACCTTGTCGGTCGAGACCTCGAGCAGGGGCTCGTCCGCCTGGACGTGCTCGCCCTCCCGCTTGAGCCAGCGAGTGACTGTGCCCTCGGTGACGCTCTCCCCGAGCTGTGGCATCGATACTGAGACCGACATGGCTTCGGTGCAGCTCCTTTTGCGGTGTGTGTAATCGACTGTAGCGCGCGGGTCGGCGGCTCAGCCGTGGTTGTGCAGGGGCTTCCCGGCCAGGGCGAGGAACGCCTCGCCGATGGCCTCGGACTGGGTCGGGTGCGGGTGGATCAGCTGGGCGACGTCGGCGGGCGTGGCCTCCCAGTTCACGATCAGCTGGGCCTCGCTGATGAGGTCGCCTGCCCGCGCGCCCACGACGTGCACGCCCAGCGTACGCCCGGCACCGTTCTCGACCAGCACCTTGACCACGCCGGAGGTCTGCAGGATCTGGCTCTTGCCGTTGCCGGCCAGGTCGTAGGTGAAGTCGGTGAACTCGATGCCGCGGGCGGCGGCGGTCTCGGACGTGATGCCGACCGAGGCGACTTCCGGACTGGAGTAGGTGATCCGCGGCACGCCGTCGTAGTCGATGGGCGCAGGGTTCTGGCCTGCGAACTTCTCCGCGACCATGATGCCCTCGGCGAAGCCGACGTGCGCGAGCTGCAGGCCAGGCCGCAGATCGCCGATCGCGGAGATGGTCGGGATGCTGGTCAGGCAGAACTCGTCGACCAGCACGAAGCCGCGGTCCATGGCGACGCCCGCCTCCTCGTAGCCAAGTCCCGCCGACACCGGCCCGCGGCCGACAGCGACGAGCAGGAGCTCGGCGTCGATGGTCGAGCCGTCGCCCAGCAGAACCGTCACGCCGTCCCCGTTGTCCTTGACGCTCTCGAACCTGACGCTGGTCTTGAATCCGATGCCGCGGCGCCGGAACGCCCGCTCCAGCAGTTTCGAGCTCGACTCCTCCTCGGTCGGCAGCAGGTGCGGCAGCATCTCGACGATGGTGACCTCGGCGCCGAACGAGCGCCAGACACTGGCGAACTCGACGCCGATCACGCCGCCACCGAGAACCACGACCGAGGATGGCACGTGGTCGAGCTGGAGCGCGTGCTCGCTGGTGATGATGCGGCGGCCGTCGATCTCCAGGCCTGGCAGCGTGCGGGTGTCGGACCCGGTGGCCAGCACCACGTGGTCGCCGGTGAGGACCCGGTCGCCGACCTGCACCGAGGTCGGCGATACGAGTCGGCCGGCGCCCTCGATCACGTCGATCTTGCGGCTGGCGACCAGGCCGGTCAGGCCTTTCCACAGCCGGGTCACGACCTTGTCCTTATAGG
>JBOHCP010000856.1:0-2076 GCA_050698875.1 Streptosporangiaceae bacterium
GCTCGGCTTCACCTGGGTTCCTGGCCGTGGCCGGGACACAGCGAACCGGGGCGGGAATCCCCCGCTGCAGCACGGAAGGTAGGGATGTCGGTGGCTGGCGGTAGCGTCGAGCTCGTCTCGCTGACAAAGCGCTTCACCGAGGTGGCGGTCGACAACATCGACCTGCACGTCGCGAGCGGCGAGTTCTTCTCGCTCCTCGGCCCCTCGGGCTGCGGCAAGACCCCGACGCTGCGGCTGATTGCCGGCTTCGAGCAGCCGACCTCCGGCCGGATCCTGCTCGACAGCGCCGACGTCTCGGCCGTGCCGCCCCATCGCCGCAACGTCAACACGGTGTTCCAGAGCTACGCGCTCTTCCCGTTCCTGACCGTCTACGACAACGTGGCCTTCGGTCTGCGCAATAAGAAGCTGTCCAAGGCCGAGTTGCGGCAGCGCGTGTGCGCCGCGCTCGAGCTCGTGCATCTGCGGCCATTCGAGCAGCGCAGGCCAAGCCAGCTGTCGGGCGGTCAGCAGCAGCGAGTCGCGCTGGCCAGGGCGCTGGTGTTGCAGCCGTCCGTGCTCCTCCTCGACGAGCCGCTCGGCGCGCTAGACGCCAAGCTGCGCCGGTCGCTCAAGGTCGAGCTCAAGACGCTGCAGGAGCAGGTCGGCATCACGTTCCTTTACGTGACTCATGACCAGGAAGAGGCGCTGACGATGTCGGACCGGCTCGCGGTCATGCGGGACGGCAAGATCGTCCAGGTCGGACCGCCAGCCGAGGTCTACGAGGAACCGGCCTACACATACGTGGCCGACTTCCTCGGCGTCTCCAACCTGATGCCAGTCGACGTGGTGTCCCAGGGCCCGGGCGCCCGGTGCGAGGTAAAGCTCGGCGACTGCCTGCTGACCGTCGAGCACGGTGGCGTGGACACTCCCGACCGCGCGCACGCCGTCGTCCGGCCAGAGCGAGTCCGGATCGAGGAGTTTGGCTCCGCGGGGCCGAACCGGGTCCCGGCGATGGTGGAGCGGCTGGTCTATCTTGGCTCCTCGACGCAGGTGTTCCTGCGCCTGGCTGCGGGCGCGAACGTGCAGGTTCTGCTGCCAAACGACGGCGTCCGCACCGGGCTCGCGCAGGGCACGCCGGTGCACGCCTACCTGGCGCCGGACGCGCTGCGGGTGCTCGGCGGCGGCGCTCTGGCGGCGGCGGAGAACGCTGCCGAAGCTGAGGATCTTGCCCAGGCAAGCTAAAGACGGGGGAACGGAGCCACCGTCACCCGCGGCCGTCGGTACCGTCCCGGCTAAGCTCGCTGGCACCGAGTGACCAGCGTCCCGGAGACGTGACAGATGCCAGATCACGGCCGTGCGGGTGCCGTCGCGACGGATCGGACGATCACGCTGACGGGCTGGGGCCGGATCGCGCCCACGCGCGCGCGGCTCGCCGAGCCGACCGACCCCGGCGAGGTCGCAACGCTGCTGACGGAGGCGCCAGCCCGCGGTGTCATCGCGCGCGGCCTCGGCCGCAGCTACAACAACGCCGCCCAAAATGACGGCGGTCTGGTCATCGGCATGGCGCGGCTGAACCGGATTATCAACCTCGACCCAGCCACCGGCGAGGTCACCTGCGAAGCCGGCGTCAGCCTCGAGCAGCTCATGGTCGCCGGGCTCAGGCACGGCTGGTTTGTGCCAGTCTCGCCCGGTACCCGGCAGGTCACGGTCGGCGGCGCAATCGCCGCCGACGTGCACGGCAAGAACCATCACCGGGTGGGCAGCTTCGCCCGGCACGTGCACTGGTTCGACCTGCTGCTGCCGAACGGCATCCAGGTGCGCGTCAGCCCCGATGACGACCCGCGGTTGTTCTGGGCGACCGCGGGCGGCATGGGCCTGACCGGCATCATCGTGCGCGCGGCGGTCCAGCTGACCAGGGTCGAGACGGCCAGCGTGCGGGTCGACACGATCCGCGCCGCCGATCTCGACGAGGCCATGTCGTGCCTGGCCGAGGCGGATGGGCGCTATGGCTACACGGTTGCGTGGCTGGACTGCCTGGCCCGCGGGCGGCACCTGGGCCGGTCCGTGGTCACCAGCGGCGACTTCGCGGCGCTGGCC
>JBOHCP010000857.1:0-2054 GCA_050698875.1 Streptosporangiaceae bacterium
CCTCAGCCCGGTCCGCTGCCCTACCGGCAACCCACCACTCGGCACCGGGCAGACTCGCCGACAGGTACGCGCGAGTCCCCGGGATCATGTTGCTGCTGCGGTCGGCGGCGTTGGGCGACGACGGCAACCAGTTGGGAGTTCGCTGGCCCTCCCGCATTCGGCGAGCCGCCGGAACCGGCCGACGGCGAGTTGCCGCTGCATGCCATCGCCAGCAGGGCCATGGCAATCGCGGCGATGATCGCGACCAAGGTTCGCGCTGCGTGCACGGCAAGTGAGCAGAACCTGTCTCAGCGCATCGCTTTGCAGGGGCCACGCGACGAGCTGCGTGAGCTCGCCGGCACGTTCGACGCGATGCTCGAACGGCTCGACCGCGCGTTCACCAGCCAGCGGCAGTTCATCGCCAACGCAAGCCATGAGCTTCGCACCCCGCTGACTGTCATGCGGACTGATGTCGCCGCGCGGCTGCCAGACCGCGCTGGCCCGGCTTGGCGCACGACGATTATGAAGCTATGCTTTCGAAGCATCTGCTTTGTAAGGAGGCTAAGGTCGCGTGGCGAACTCAGCGCCGTCCCCGCCGGCTGCCCGGCTAGCTGATCGGAGGGGTGCCGCGCCGGGCACTCCCGGCAGCCCGGTGAAGATCACCGATCCGCGCGCGATGCGCGCGCTCGCCCACCCGGCCCGGCTGGCGATCATGGAGCGCCTCGCGCTGGAAGGACCGGCCACCGCGACCGAGTGTGCCGAGATCGCCGGCCTGTCACCGTCCGCATGCAGCTACCACCTCCGCTCGCTAGCCCGGTACGGATTCGTCGAGGAGGATCGGGCGAACGCGGCCGACGGCCGCCACCGGCCCTGGCGCGCCCTGGCAGTTTCGTTTGATGTGGCGAGCGTGTCCGACCATCCTCGTGCTGCGAGAACCGCAGCCCGGCTGCTGCTCCAGGCCGCTCGCTCCCGCAGCGACCAGATCCGCGCGGATTACGAGGAGCGAGAGGCGGCCTTCCCGCGCCAGTGGCGCGCGGCCGGCGGCTGGATGCAGGACGTGCTGCACGTAACTCCAGCCGAGCTGGAGCAGCTTCGCCGCGATGTAGCGGAACTGTCTGGCCGATACCGTCGGCTGGACCCCGCAGATCGCCCGTCAGAGGCACGCCGTGTGCTCGTGGTGGTCGACCTCGTCCCCTGGTTCGACCCGAGCATCACGAAGGACTGACTGTGAACGGATCAGCCCGCCTGCGCGCCGCACTCGCTGGCGGCCCGCTCGGCAGCGGCAACTTTCGGCTGCTCACCGGCGGGCAGCTCACCTCGACGGTCGGTGACTACTGCTACGCGGTCGCACTACCCTGGCTCGTGCTGTCGGGAGGTGGCGGCCCGGCCCTGCTCGGCACCGTGCTGGCCTGCTACGGCGTCCCTCGCGTCGTCGCGCTGCCTGCCGGCGGCGTGCTCGCCGACAAGCTTGGGTCACGCCGGGTCATGCTCATCGCCGATATCGCCCGCGCGATCCTGGCGGGATTGCTGGTGCTGGTCGCCGCCCGGCACGTGACCGCGCTGGCCATGCTCGGGCCGATCGCGGCAGCTGTCGGCGCGGGCGAGGGCCTGTTCTTGCCCGCCGCCAGCTCGATCATGCCGGCGCTGCTGGCACCGGACCACCTCGCCGCGGGTAACGCGATCAATATGGCCGCGCTCGAGTCTGGCTCGGTACTCGGCCCGGTGCTCGGCGGTGCAATGGTGGCAGCAGCGGGATCGGTGCCAGCGTTCGCGGTCGACGCGGCAAGCTTCGCGATCTCGGCCGTGACGCTGGCGCTCATCCGGCTGAGCCGCACAGCGGCGGCTCCGGCGGCAACTGGTGAGCGCGCCGAGGAAGACGCCGCCTCGCCGCCGGCCGGCGCGGCAGAGGCAGTCCCGGGGCTCTGGCAGTTCGTCCGGCGGGAACGCCTGCTCAAGCTGCTCATGCTGGTCACCCTTGTGGCGAACTTCGGAGCGGCCGGGACGTTCGAGGTGGCGACGCCCGCACTCGCGCACGCGCGGTGGGGCGCCGGCGGTTACGGGGCGCTGCTCGCGTG
>JBOHCP010000858.1:0-2045 GCA_050698875.1 Streptosporangiaceae bacterium
ATCGAGCGCTCCTACCTGTGCGGCGACGAGGTCGCCGACGTCGGGGTGATCCGCACCGTGCTGCCTGGCGGCAAACACGCCGCGATCGTGCACGGTGTCTACACCTACCGCAGCAACGGAGCGAGCCGGATCGCCGCGCTGCGCGCTTTCTGGGAGTTCGACAAGGCTGAGCTCGTCGAGGCCTGATCGGCGCCGCTGCGGCCGCGCCGCGGATCGCCGTCCGACGCTTGCCGACCAGCAAGTAACCTTCGTACGCGGCCACTTCGGCCGCCGGCCCGCCGGGCGAGCCCGCCCGGTGACCGCGCGGAAGTCTCGGAGCTTGCATGCGCGTCGGGCAGATCGCCATCGACCTGACCCCGTTGCGCGCGAACCGTGACTACCGGCGGCTGTTCACTGGTCGATTCGTGTCCATGGCGGGCAGCGCGGTCGCGACCACGGCTGGCAACTGGCAGGTCTACGGGCTGACGCAAAGCTCGCTAGCCGTCGGCCTGCTGACGCTGGCCGCCGGAGCCGGAATGTTCGCCGGGCTGCTGGCCGGCGGGATGCTGGCCGACCGGCACGACCGGCGGACGCTGCTGATGCTGGTCCAGGTGCCGCAGGCGGTGCTCGCGGCGCTGCTAGTGGTCAACAGCCTGCTCAGCCATCCTGCGCTGTGGCCGCTGTACGTGGTCACGTTCTGTATCGGCCTGTGCTCCGGGCTCAGCTCCCCTGCCTCGACGGCGGCAACGCCCGCGCTGGTCGGCGAGGACAAGCTGCCAGCCGCGGCAGCACTCAACGCGACCGCCAGCCAGCTCGGTCAGCTCGGCGGGCCAGCCATCGCCGGGCTGCTCATCGCCGGGCCGGGCGTCGCTAGCTGCTATGCCATCGACGCCGTCTGCTTCGCCGTCTTCGGGCTTGCGATGATCGGACTGGGGCCCATGCCGCCGGTCACGAGGGCACAGCGACCGGGCCTGCGCTCGCTGGCCGAGGGCTTCCGCTACGTCCGGCACAGCGGGGTCGTCGGTGGCATGCTGCTCGTCGACACGAACGCGATGATCTTCGGCATGCCGCAGGCGCTGTTTCCGGCGCTCGCGAGTACTCACTTTCATGGCGGCGCCACCACCTTCGGCCTGCTGACAGCGGCACCCGGCCTGGGCGCGCTGATCGGCGCTGCCAGCAGCGGCTGGACCGGGCGGGTCCGGCGACCTGGCGTGGTGGTCATCGCGGCCGGAATAATCTGGGGCGGGGCCATCGCCCTGTTTGGTCTGGTGGACAGCCTGCCGCTTGCGCTGTTCTTCCTGGCGGTGGCCGGCATGGGCGATCTCATTTCTGAGGTGCTGCGCAACGCGCTCCTCCAGCGCTACACCCCTGATGAGCTGCGCGGCCGGGTCTCCAGCCTGTACCTGGCTCAGGTGACCGGCGCCCCGGCGCTCGGCAACGTCGAGGCGGGCGTCGTCGCCCGGCTGATCTCACCGGCCTTCTCGGTGGTCAGTGGCGGCCTTGCCTGCATCGCCGGCGCTCTGATACTCGGCGCCGCGATCCCAGCACTCCGGCACGCAAAGCTCGCAGGCTCGGTCAGCGAGCCCGCGGCCGCGGCGCCGCAGGAGTCCGTGGCCTGATACCCGCGACTGCAGTTCGGGCCGAGTCGCAAGCGCCTGATGGACGCGGCGTGTCCGGTACGCGACCTGAGTCGGGCACAATGTGCGTTAAGGGCGCCTGTAGCTCAGCCGGATAGAGCAGCTGCCTTCTAAGCAGCCGGCCGGGGGTTCGAGTCCCTCCAGGCGCGCCACTCTCCCGGCATCTCACAGGCATGATGAACCAGATCGGGCCGATGTCAGGAGTCCGGTGGCGGCGGGATTCAGGTGGGGATTCCGGTCCGGGGGGCACACATGCAGGACGACCAGTTCAGCCAGTCGCTTGAGAGGCTCGATAGCGGCTGCCTTCCTGATTCGGCAGTCGACGTCGAGGACGCCCTGTTGATGCTGGCTCAGCAGTACGCCTATGTCTTTCCGAGTGATCTCACGCTGGCAATGCTCGCCGAGCTAGGGCCACTGGTTGAGATCGGC
>JBOHCP010000859.1:0-2044 GCA_050698875.1 Streptosporangiaceae bacterium
GGAGTGAGCCGAGGGCTGAGTAAGCCACGAGACCCCGGCCAAGAGCGGCCTGGGGCCACCCGGAGGGTCATGCCGCTGGGATCGGGCTCCCGTGCTCCTGGCATGTGCGGCCGAGGTCAGGGTGAACCATTCTCATTCACCAGGATTCAGCATAAAAGAGAGAAAAATGGTCATACTGTGACTCCATGAGCTGCACCGGTGACCTCGTCATCCGCGATGCCGAATCCAGCGACGCGCATCAACTGGCAGCACTCCTCACCCAATTCGGTTACCCATCCACCAGTGACGGAGTAAATCAGCGCCTCGCAGACTGGCTGCCCGATCCGATGAGCTCGATCCCGGTAGCCGAGCGGAGCGGTCGGCTCCTTGGGTCCCTGTCGCTTTATGCGATCCCCTACCTTGAGCGAACCGGCCGCTGGGCGAGGATCGAGAGCTGGCAAGGAACTGGAGGAGCCGCTGGTCATCCGGCCGACGTCAGAAACGATCATCGGCGAGATGATGGCCAAGTGGATCAGCTCGCACCGGGACCTGCCGCTGCTGCTGAACCAGTGGGCCAACGTGCTCCGGTGGGAGATGCGGCCTCGGATGTTTCTGCGCACCAGCGAGTTCCTCTGGCAGGAGGGCCACACCGCGCACGCCACCGCGGCTGATGCGACCGCGGAGACGATGCTGGCGCTGGGCTTTTACCAGGACGTGGCCGTCGAGACCGCGGCTATGGCCATCGTGCCGGGCGAGAAGACGCCGGGAGAGCGATTCGCGGGAGCCGAGCGCACGTTCACGATCGAGGCATGATGCGGGACGGGCGCGCCCTGCAGGCAGGCACCTCGCATTTCATGGGGACAAACCTCGCGGCAGCATTCGGGATCACCTGTACCGCGGAAAGCGGCACCGCGGAGCCGTGCCACACCACCTCCTGGGGCATGAGTACCAGGATGATAGGCGGCCTGATCATGATCCACGGTGACGACAAGGGCCTCGTGCTGCCGCCAGCATTGGCTCCCTACCAGGTGGTGATCGTCCCGATCGGGCGCACCGCGCTGACGTCCCGCCGCCTGAGCCACCCGGAACCGGACGCCGTCAAGGAAGCCGTCCCGGTCGACACAGCGCCGGACTTGCTGGCTGCCGGGCTGGCCGCGTTCCAGGCGATGCTGACGCGGCGGGCCGCCGACGTGACGACCACACGGCAACTGTCATTTCGTGGCCGGAGTTCGCCGCCGCCGTGGCCGTCGGCTGGGCGCTTGCGCTGCACTGCGGCGAGCAGGCTTGCCAGGACGAGATCAAGGCAGAAACCACGGCCACTCCCCGCTGTATCCCGCTGGCAGGCGAGCCGGAGCAAGGCGCGTGCATCCGCTGCGGCAACGCGTCCGCCTACGGCAAGCGGGTGATCTTCGCCAGCGCCTACTGAGCCTCTCTGCGCGGGCCGACCCGGCTCAGAACGCTGCCGGTCGCGTGGTGACCCCGTGCTGCAGGCGCCGGCCCTACAGAGGGCGACGTCGGGCAGCCCAGTGGATGCCCCGGCGGATGAGCTCGTGATAAATCGGCATTGCCCATGGGCCGCGGCGATCAGGAGCGTCAGGCATGCCCGGCCGCGGGACGTCGAACGGTCGATTGCAGTGGCCGAGCGCCAAGTAGAGCACGCCGCCATCTCCGACGCGGTTGCGATACATCAGCGGGCGCACCGCGTCGGGAAACGACCGGAACATTGCTTCGCCACCCCAGCGAGTCTCCAGCAAGACTTCGAAGTCTGCATGCTGCTCGATGATGTAGAGCTCATCGTCAACATCGAAGGCTGGATCGAGCCCGGCCGTCAGCGGGTCGCCGGGGCGCGAGACAGCCACCGAATAGCGCATGTATGGGGGGTGATCCACGAATCGGCTGCCCAGGATCTTGGGCAGGTGCGGGTTATCGCGGACCGAGTTACTGCCGTGTATGGCGAACCAGCGTCCGCCGCGTTCCAGGTAGCGACTGAGCGCCTGGCATTGTGCATCCGCGACCGGCACCTGCGAGGTGTAGCTCACCAGCAGGTCGCCCGCCTCGACCGCGT
>JBOHCP010000860.1:0-2042 GCA_050698875.1 Streptosporangiaceae bacterium
ACCAGCAGGTGCCAATGCCTGCTCTGTACTGATTCATGATCGAGCGGCTGGCGTCGTCCAGCAGGGCGAAGTAGACGGCCAAATGCTTTCGTGGAGTAGATGGACGCTGTACACGAAAGAGCGGGGCACCAGAGGCCACCCACTCAAGAATGTGCGACTGATCGCTGGCTTCTTTGTCATCCAGCGGGGATACCGCCGCCACAAGGTCGTGAATCAGTGAGCGAGACTCGTCCCCGGCTGGCAGCACGTGGCACCTCCGCAAGCACAACGACCAATGAAGCGACCAGAGGGCTGTACCAAGGCGCCTCCGGTCAGCACGCACTCTAACGCGAGAGTCAGCCGCCGCTCGGGAAGACACGCAGGCCCACAGGATCAGGCCGGAGGAGCCAGCGAGCGTGGCGCTGTTTCGTGAGATGCGCGGTGACCGAAGGAGCCAGCCATCACCCGGGCTGGGCAATCTAGCCCGGCCGTCGCCACAGTCCCAGCGCGGCGATGACCTCGCCTGGGATGGGCAGCGGAACGCTGGCCGTGCCCGACGGCCAGTCGGGTAGCGGCAGTTCGGTCCGCATCCTGATCAGGGACCGCCATGTCAGCACCTGTTCCCAGGCGGCCATGATCGCTGTCCCCTTGCGGCCGGTCAGCCGGCCGGAGGTGGGCAGGTCATCGAGGGTCAGGCCGCCTGACAGCAGGGCGGCGGCGGTCTTGGCGCCGATGCCTTTGACGCCGGGGATGTTGTCGGAGCTATCGCCGCAAAGGGCCCGGAGGTCGGGGTACTGCCGTGGGGTGACGTTGTAGCGGGCGGTGAGCTGGGCGGTGCCGGTGAACCGGTGGCCGGGCCGCATCGCGGTGTTGACGACGCGCACCCCGCCGCAGCCGGGGCCGGGGTCGCGCAGCAGCTGGTAGTAGTCCTGGTCGGTGGAGGTGATGAGCATCTCGCGGGCCGGGCCGGCCGCGGCCAGCGTGGCGATCACGTCGTCGGCTTCGGCGTCCTGGATCTCGATCCAGGTGATGCCGTGCATCGTCAGGCCGGCCTTGACGTCTGGCAGGGCAAGAATCGGCCGCGGCGCCTCGGCGGTCGCGTGCCGGGTGGCCTTGTAACCGGGGTCGGTGCCCTGGCGGTGGGCGGCGCCGTCTTGGCCGTCGAAGACCACGATGACCTCTGGCCAGCGGCCCAGCTCGTCATTGATGCCCTTGCGCAGCAGGGCGAAGAACATGAACTGAGTCGTCAGGTCGCGCTTGTCCTGCAGGTCGCGGGACATGATCTGGGCCGGGGTGCCGAAGCACGCCCGGAACAGCAGATTGTGCCCGTCGACCAGAAGCAGGGGAACACCGGCCGTCATTGCCACACCGCCTCGCAGGATGCGTCTCAGCGACGTCGGCGGAGCGGTAGTTCCGTGACCGGCAGTACGAGGCTCCACGCGCTTGGCGACACCGTACTGGATCATGCGGGAGTTCGCGGGCGGCTTGCTGCGGGTTCGCCAAGGTGATGACGTCCCACCCGGCGCCCGGGTGGGTCTGTGTGCGGGCGTAGGTGCCGGTGCGCTGATCTGAAGAAGTGCCCGGGTGCTCCCGCGAGCTGGGGCCATGGCGTTGCTGTGGATTACCGGTACCGTGCGTAGTGGTGCCGTCTCGGGCTGGTCACACTGCCTGCGGCGCGCTGCTAGCCGGCCTGCCGTCCGCGGGAGGCTGGGAGCGCTACCGTGGGGCGGGTGAGCGCTGGCATCCAGCCACGGCTGATCGTGTTGCGCGGCAATTCCGGGGCCGGAAAGAGCAGCGTTGCCGCCGGGATACGCGGCCGGTATGGACGTGGCATCGCCCTGGTTGGCCAGGACAACCTCCGCCGGGACATCTTGCGCGAGCGCGATGTCCACGGCGGGGCGAACATCGGCCTCATCGATCTGGTGGCCCGTTTCGGGCTTGGCGGCGGATTCCATGTAGCCGTATGTCCCCGGGTGGGGCGTCGCGCGGGCGCGAAATGTCCGGGCTGGTGCGGCCGGGGTCGCTGCCGGCCGGTGGTTGCGGCGGGCGGATCGGCCTGATGC
>JBOHCP010000861.1:0-2041 GCA_050698875.1 Streptosporangiaceae bacterium
GAGCTGGCTGGCGGACAACGGTGTCAGGGTGCTCGCCGCGATGGCGACCGGGTGGGTCTCCGCTTGCGGGCACTCGGCCGCAGCGTACCGGGCCAGCACCTGCGCGGGCGGAACGTGTCAAGTCAAATGAGACACAAGGTGTAATATCCTATATAAGTGACATTTCATGACTTTCCGTGCTCTCCTGTGACTGACCGCACGGGCTCGGCTGCTCATCGTTGGGCTTGTTGATCCACGCGGCCCTGGGCATTTTGGGCGGGGCCGGCCGCCGGGTGAAGCGAGCGGGGTTGGCGGCATATGCGGCAGTGAGGACAGCCTGCCTTTTTTCCTGGATTGCCTCCGCAGTTCCGATGTGCACGGAATACGGCGTATGCAGGCCAATGCCCGAATGGTAGTGGTGATGGTTATAGTAGGTGAAGAATTCGTTGCCGAATACGCGCGCGTCCTGAAGCGACCCGAACTGCTCAGGGAAGACAGGGCAGTATTTAAGGGTTTTGAACTGGGCTTCACTGTAGGGATTGTCGTTGCTGACTTTCGGCCGGGAGTGTGACTTGAGGATGTCAAGATCGGCGAGTAGCGCGGCGACCGGCTTGGATGTCATGGAGGTGCCGCGGTCGGAGTGGATGACTGCGGGGATGATCCCGCCGTTGACCCGGAATGATTCTTCCATGAACCCTTCGGCTAGCTCGCCGAGTTCCGTGGCGTGGATTTCCCAGTGCACGGCGCACCGGGAGAAAATATCGAGCATCACGTACAGGTGGTAGAAGACGCCGCGTCCGGGGCCCTGCAATTTGGTGATGTCCCAGGACCACACCTCATTCGGCTCGTAGGCGACGAGCTCGGGTTTTGCTTTCGCGGCGTGCCGGGCCTGGGCGCGGCGCTCGCGGACCTGGCTCGCCTCGCGCAGGACGCGGTACATGGTGCTGATCGAGGCCAGGTAGGTGCCCTCGTCGAGGAGGGCGGCCCAGACCTGCCGGGCGGCCTTGTCGGCGAACCTGGGGCTGTCGAGCACGGCGAGCAGCCCGGCGCGCTCGGCGGGCGTGAGCGCGTTCGGCGGCGCCCGCCTTTTCTCACGCGGTCCCTCCGCCTTCGGCTTCGGGTTGCGTTTCCGGTAAAGCGTCGCCCGTGATATTCCGGCCAGGTCGCATGCGTTCCTGGTTCCGGTGACGGGCTCCAGCAGCTCGAAGGTTTCTTCGCTTACCTGCCGGACGGGCCCTGCGAATCCGCGCTCTCGGAGAGCATTTCCAAGAGCGCGTGAGCTTTTTTTACTATTATGAGAGCTGCGCTCTGCTGCTCGATTTTCGACTCGAGCCGGGCGATCTTCTTCTTCAGCCGCTCGTTCTCGGACTCCGATGCGGTTTTCTTCGGCTGCCTGGGCGCGGGCGCGGGAACTGGATTGCGGACGTGTTCCGCCCCGAGCCGGCCGGCATCGCGCGCCTTCCGCCAGTCAGTGATATGAGAGTCGTACAGGCCCTCACGGCGCAACAGCGCGCCTTTCGCGCCCGGCTCGGTCGCCGAGTCATATCCCTTGACCATCGCGAGCTTATAGGCGGCGGAGAATGTTCTTCTTTTCGGCTGTCCGGCTCGCGGCCCGCCGGGCTCGTTCCCGGTCGGGGTATCGGTCTTGTCGGCGCTGGTCATGGTCACTTTCTGGTACGTCCTGATCTCGCCCTGCTATTTCAGTCTGGGAACATCAGCCCCTGCTGTCTCATCTGATCCTGCCACGGAGGGGGGCGGCTGCCAGGAGTACAGGCTCCGCATGATCTGCGCCAGCTGCCAGACGCAGGAACGCAGCACGGCACCGGTTTCGCTGCGCCACGCGTCCTGCAGCGATCCGGCGTACACGCGCCTGACCACGATCCAGCTCATCAGCCGGTCACGGCCGTAATCCAGGACGGCCGGGCCGGGCACGCTGTCAGGCAGCACGGCCACAAGCTCCGCCGCCCGCACCAGGCGGTCAACGTCGCCGCGGTAACAGACCGGCAGCACGGTCTCTCCGGACAAGAACCACGTATCGTTCGATCCGCTCGCAACGAAAACC
>JBOHCP010000862.1:0-2012 GCA_050698875.1 Streptosporangiaceae bacterium
CGCTGGTCACGCTCGACAACCGGTGCCGTGAGCCACCTCTTGATCACGGACAGGAGCGTCCCGTCCGCGACGCGGCGGCTCACGCAGCGCATCAGCGGCCCATGCGGGATCGAGGAGAAATAGTCGCTGAGATCAGCGTCTACCACCTCCGACCGCCCATGGTCGCTGACGTGCCAGAAGGCTTGGCGAACCGCCATTTTGGCGTCCAGCCTCGGACGGAAGCCATACTGATTGCGCAGCAGGTCCGCCTCGAAGATCGGTCCCAGCACCAGCAGCACCGCCATCTCGACCACGCGGTCGCGGATGCACGGAATGCCGAGCGGGCGCTGAGCACCGTTGCTCTTGGGTATCCACACGCGCAGCAGGGGCTGTGGCCGGTATTCGCCGGCCCGTAGCTCCTGCCGCAACTCTTCCAGCCATCGGTCCCGCCCGTGGGTGGCGATCTGATCGAACGTCATCCCGTCGCAGCCCGGGGCGCCGTCGTTACGACGGCAGGCCCGGTACGCTTCTTCGAGGACGTCGGTCCGACACACTTTGTCCCATAGCGAGTAGAACCGGAAAGCCGGTTCAGCCTTAGCTTTCGCCTGCAGCGAGGTCTGTAATTTCTGAACCCTTTCGAGTGGAGTTGCTGGGCCATCGGCCAATCTCCGGGGTCTCATCACTTTTCTCGCCTGTCGCAGGTCAGGGCCCCTTCCCTCAGCCGGCATTGCCCGGCGTCCTCGGTCTTACGGACCCATCCGCCATCTGCCCCCGCCGGCCCTGACCCTCGCGGGTCCGCCGTTGCCCAGCCGGTTGCCCGCGGTGGGCGCTGGGACAGACTTCCCTTGTTGCGCACTGATGTTCTGCCATACGTGCTGCCACCTTTACCCCGGTGAGATCGACAGGGGCGTATCTCGCTCGCTTGCCTGCCGGCGGCGGCCTCCCCATTCCACTGGTGGGTTGGCTCTCACATTGATCCTTTCGAGGCCTCGACGATGTTCGCTTTTGCTGCGGCCCGTATGGCCCGCTGACCCCCAAGAGGGGCCTTTTCCAGAAGTGCTTCAGATCATTCGTCGCCTCCTGATCCGCTCCGGGTGCTTCCGGCTGGAGCGAGAGTTGCCGGGTGGGGTTTGCACCCACGACATCTGTGCGCCTTGGCAAGGCACACAATGGAATAAAATCGAGCACCGGCTGTTCTCGTTCATCAGCATGAACTGGCGCGCCAAACCGCTGGTGAGCTACCAGGTCATCGTCGATCTGATCAGCGCCACGACGACCGAGAACGGGCTGACCGTACGCTGTGAGCTTGACAAAAACACCTACCCGAAAGGCACCGTGGTGTCAGACGAGGACATGGCCTCCATCAACATCACCCGCGACGAGTTCCACGGTGAATGGAATTATACGATCCGACCTCGATATGGATAAGCCAGAGCAGTTAATTCCTGACATGCCCTTACGCGCTCGCAGGGGTTGTTTCCGACGAAAACGCCTAGATACATGACTTGAAGAGTCTCGGCTTGCAATGTAGCTGATGGGCGAGTATTATTGGATACATGTACTTGCGCGAGTCGCGGCAGAAGCGAACTGATGGGTCGGTCCTGACCCACCTGCAACTCGCCGAGAACGTCTGGGATCCCGAGAAACAGCGCGCGCGAGTCAAGATCCTCTACAACTGCGGCCGCGCCGATGACGCGGCGACCACGGGGCGCTTGCGACGGCTCGCACGCAGCATCCTGCGCCGCTGCGCACCGGAGGAGATCGTTGCGCAGGATCCGTCCTGGCAGGTCGTCAACACCTGGCCGTACGGGGATCTGTACGTGCTCGAGCAGCTGTGGCGGCGGCTCGGGATCGGCGAAGTGATCGCTGAGGTGTGCGGTGGACGCAAGTTCGACTTCGGTGTTGAGCGGGCGTTGTTTGCGATGGTCGCCAATCGCGCCTGCGCGCCCTCCTCGAAGCTTTATTGCTACCAGCAGTGGCTCAAAGAAGAGGTACAGCTGGAGGGTGCGGCGGGGCTCGAGTTGCAGCACCTG
>JBOHCP010000863.1:0-2011 GCA_050698875.1 Streptosporangiaceae bacterium
ATCGCCTGGCGAGCGCCGAGGAGATCGCTTTGCAGGCCGCGGGGCTCCGGCACGCCGGTGGGTGCCAGAAAAACTGGGGCCCGGCCGACAGATCGTTTCGCAGGACAACCCGAGACGGCGTCAGCCGATTCGGAGGTCAGGCCGGGACCCAGACCCTACGCCCACACCGAGTCAAAACCACGGAGGCAGGGCTGGAAGTACTACCCACATCCTCCCTGCCGACTCTGCGCTTCGCCCAAGGTGCTGTCGTTGGCTCGCTGGTCACGCATAGATCAACCGCTTCGGCGTGTGACCAGACCATCGTCATCGCTTGTGTGAGCGGACATTGCGGCGGCCCGAGTCAGATCTCGACCGTCGAAGCCGGCGGCGTGAAACCGCGGAGCAGTATCAGCGGACGGCCGTCGCCCGTCTCGCGATGGGTCAGCGCCAGGCCATCTCGGCCAGCGAACGGGTGCACTCGCAGGTCAGCCACCGTGCCGGTCCCGGTGGTCACTGTGCCGCACGACAGGCTGCGCGGCACAGTGGTCAGGCCAGATCAGTGTGCGCGGTGCTGACCGCTTCGCCACGCGCCCTGCCTCTGGTGGCGAAGTGCCGTCCGATCACGACGGATCCCACGATGCCCAGGGCGATCGCGACCAGGGGGAGGATCTGGTCGTAGTTGTAGGCGGTGGAGAACTGAGCCTGGCGGATGATCAGCGCCGTGACGGCGGCCTGGATGAGGAACAGGGCCGCCCACAGGTAACTGGTGACGTACATGCCCCGGCGGAAATCCTGGTAGGTCTTCCACATCGTATCGAAGACCGCCATCCCCTCGTGGGTACCGTCCGTGCCATACCGCTGAGCCATGAAGAACACCACGGGCCGGCGGGCCACCACGCAGGAGCCCAGGAAGATCAGGCCGATCAGGGCGGTAGCCGCGCAGTCCTTGTAGAGCAGCACCTTCGGGTTGGTGCTGCCGATCAGGGCGATGACCGCCGAGACGGCAGTGAACGCGAAGATCGACGCCGAGGCGCCGCTGAACTTGCGCGCCCTGATCCAGATCGTCACCCCGCCCGCGACGGGGCCGATGCTGCCGGCCAGGTAGGCGACAACATCGCTGGCACCCATCGCCCGGGCCAGGTGGAACAGCCCGATGCCGCCGCCGATCTCCATCGCGGTAACGAGAAGGTTGAAGCTCATCCCCTTCTTGGCCGGATGGTCCTTCAGCCCTTGAGCAATCTTGTCGTGCACGGTCGGCACCTGAGGGGTCATAATCCCACGGTAGTGGAGCTACCACCCCGCCCGGCGGGATGAGCCTGTCCGGCTGGAGCGCCGTTCGGGAACGCAACCTAGCCACCGCCCGACGGCCATCCTCCTGGCTCAACCGCATCGAAGCCCGTTCACCGCGCTGCGGTATTTTCGCCCTCGACGGCACCGACCACCGCAGCCACAAGGAGCAGGGCAGCATGGTCCGCCGCTACATCATCTGGCGGAACCGGCACGCTGACGACGCCCGCCTACCTCAGGTCGTCTGTCGTTGCCCGAGCCCACGTGGCTGACCAGCGACTACCCGGGCGACCAGTCCTCAGCCCGCGGTCTTGGTCTTGATGAGCGGCGCGTCCCGCGTGAGCTCCCGGAACCCGACGCTGTGGTACAGCCCGCGCGCCCGGGGATGCCCCGGCGCGCCCGGGCAGGCGACCGTCGCATGAGTGGCCCCGGCCGCTCGCGCCAGATGCATCCCGTGCAGCAGCATCGCCCGTCCGAGCCCGAGCCGCCGGTAGTCCGGATGCGTTCCGACCGGCTCGAACTCGGCGGTCTTGTTCGCTTCGTCGAGCCACATGATCGTCGAGGCTGCCATCGTGCCGTCCGGCGCCTGCACCAGGACGTGCAGGTCGCCGCGATAGCCCGCCGTCCGCCGGACTCCCTCGTAGCTTTCGGCCGTGTACGCCGAGGGGGCCCAGGCGTCCACATGGGCCCGGACCGCGGCCCGCGGCCCCGCCTCATCAGCGGTGCGGAACCGGAATCCGTCCGG
>JBOHCP010000864.1:0-2001 GCA_050698875.1 Streptosporangiaceae bacterium
CCCGATTCACTCGCGCGTTCGCCAGAGCCTCCCACGCCGGAAGATCACCTTACCCGGAGATCCCATACCTCCCGTAACACACGACTGCCCGTTACACCCCATTGCCTCCACCGGCTGCGATCAAGGGCGGACTGGGTCATGGTGCTCGCTATACAGCTGAGTGAACACTGCCTGTCGATCATCCACGTAGCCTCGTTTCCAGGTTGGCATCTACACAGTCATGTCCGGCATCGCTGCCATCATTACAACTAATCTTCTGCGCAAGCCCCGAGAGTCTGTGATCGGATCGCTGACGCGCATGCGGCCACCGTGTTCCCGCCATCTTGATGCGGCACTGGTGCTGACAGACCCTGGTGATGTCGGGGCGCCGTAGCCCACTGCCGACGTGTCACGCGCCAACCTGCCGAAGCCTGGGTGACGCTGGTTGCCTGACGCCGTCAGCAAGCTGCTCATCGGGCGGTCGACTTTGGCTGTGAACTGCCCAGCCATACTGGGAGCGGGTCACCCACGACGACAAGATGCTGGTTCGCATCGTGATGCGTTCGGCCCACCGTACTCCGAGTCAGAGATCGTCGGCCGCGGCCCGTGGCAGCCTGTCATCCCCGAATCTCAGTGGCGCGCAGTCGCCGCGATCCTCACCGACCCGTCACGGCGGAACGGGCCAGGACCCGTCCCGCGGTACCTCGGCTCGCTGATCTACTACTGCGGCAAATGTGACGACGGGACGAGGCTTGCGATCAGCCGGTCGACCACGGCCAGCGACGGTCGGCACTCGCGGTACACGTGTTATCCGGAGCGCCAGCTCAGCGCCAGGCCGGCTTCTGAACGTCGGTGGCACCTGAGCCGGAATGCCGCCCTGGTCGACGAATACGTGGAGGAGGCACTGAAGGCGCGGCTGCGACGGCCGGATGCCGCCGACCTGATTCCAACACCGGACGAGAAGACCGACCTGGCGGCGCTGCGGGCCGAGGAGACCTCGATCCGCGAGCTGATGCTTGAGCAGGCACGGCTGCACGCGCGGCGCGTCCTGACGGGCGAGCAGCTGGAGGCCGGGACGCGGGAGCTTCAGGCCAGCCTCGGCCAGGTGCGGGCACAGATCGCCGCGGCAGAGGAGTCGTCGCCCCTCGCCGCGCTTGCCGGCAGGCCCGATATCGATGACATCTGGCCGCGCCTGGACCTCGGCCGCACGCGCGCGATTCTCCGCGCGCTAGTTGATGTGACGATCACCCCGGCGACACAGCGGGGCCCTAGGTTCGATCCTGATTCGGTTCTGATCGATTTCGGCAGGCGCCGGTCCCTCGATGCTGAGCGGCGCTGGTGACCGGGCCGGCTCAGGTCACGGTCGGCGAGCGTGTCAAAGGGAACCGCGAGAAGAGACAATCCGGCAGCGACGGGCAGCGGGCACCTGCTTTGGGGCGCCGGCCTATGACGCCCGCACTCGCGTCAAGCCGTCTCATTGATTCCGCGCGCTAGTTTCGCCACGCTCCTGACGTCGGCACGCCCAGGTCAGCTGCAAGTGTGTCATAGACGTTCGTTTGCGCCACGGTCAGCGAGCAGCACCCGTCAGCCTGCCGGTGACCAGGTACTGGTGCCTGACCAGTGCCAGGCAGTCGCAGTCGGTGTCGCCGCCGACGGCCTCGAGGCGGGCCGCCAAGGATGATCGCCGGGCTGGCGGCGCGCGTGCGGGGGGCTCGACTACCCTCCGCGGGTATTTCGCAGGTTTTGCGATGGCTGTTGTTGTCCGTTTTGCTCTGGGGTGATCGCCAGACTGATGGTGGCGGCTTGAGAATTGCGACTGCTCTCCGTACGTATTCCGCACGTTTCACTCTGGGTAGGTTTGTCCGGTTAGCGTGGTCCGGGGAAGGCTGCGGGCTTGCGTGATTTGCGCCACTAGATGATCAATTCCAAGGTCTAACGGCGTGTCGCGCCCTGTTTGCGGTGAAAGGGTGCCCAGGATCGGCGTTGGAACTCAACGCCGAGCCTGGAGGCCCTCGTGGACGC
>JBOHCP010000865.1:0-1996 GCA_050698875.1 Streptosporangiaceae bacterium
TACCAGATCATGCCGCTGCTGGAAGACCTGTTCTACGGACAGCACGATCTGGCTGAGCGTTACGGGCTGGCCAGCCTCGGCAAGGCCGTCGCGGTCACTGGCACGGGCGCCTCAGATGAGCCTGACGCAGACGACCCGGACGCGGCAGGCAAGGACGCGCCGGGCTGATGCTCATCGAGCTGAGTGAGCTGGGCCCCGCGGCGGAAGTCGAACTATCGCTGCAGCAGGGTCGCATGCTCGCGCGCTCGGGCGTGGCCGCCGCCCGGCCGTCGCCGTTCCTTACCGGCCACTGGGAGGTCGCGGCCGCCGGGAAGGTCGGCGCGGCCAGGGTCGGTGACCTGGAGGTCCACATCAGGCCGAAGCTGGCCGTGGCCAGGCTGATGTTCATGGCCGGTTACGCCGGGAGCGGAGCGAGCTGGCGCGCCGACGAGGTCAGCGTCACGGCCGCAGACGACCTCGTTCCTGCGCTGGCGCAGGCGCTGTGGCGGCGGACGGCGGAGGCCATCCACCAGGGACTGCTGCCTGGCTACCTCGTGGTCGAGGAGAGCTCGCCGGTCTTGCGGGGCAGGCTGCTGGAATCTGACCAGCTGCACCGGCACCTCGGGTTGGCGTTCCCCCTCGAAATCAGGCACGACGAGTTCACCGCCGATATCGCGGAGAACAGGATCCTGCGGGCCGCGTGCGAGCGGATGCTGGCAGTGCCGCGGGTCGACGCGCTGGCCCAGCGGATGCTGCGGCGGCTGCTGCGGGAGTTCGCCGACGTGACTCCGCTGGCCCGCGGGGAGGACATCCCTGCGTGGCAGCCCACCCGGCTCAACGCTCGCTACCACGCCGCGCTGCGGGTCGCCGAGCTGGTGCTGCGCGCCACGTCGGTCGAGCACGGGCCGGGCGGAGTGGCAGTGACCGGGTTCCTGCTCGACATGCCGCTGGTGTTCGAGGAGTTCGTCACCGTCGCGCTCCGGGAGGCGCTCGAGTCCTGCTGCGGCGGGCGCGTCGTCGGACAGGACCGCGGGTGGTTCCTGGACGAGGCCAAGCGGGTCAGCCTGCGACCAGACGTGGTGTGGTACCTGCGCGGCGTGCCCGCTGCCGTGGCCGACGCCAAATACAAGGCCGAGAGCCCGGCGGGGTATCCGAACGCGGACCTGTATCAGATGCTCGCCTACTGCACCGCGCTTGAACTGCCGTGCGGTCACCTCATCTACGCCAAGGGCGCTGGCGACGCGGTACGGCACGAGATCCGCCAGGCCGGCGTGGAGATTATCGGCCACGCACTCGACCTCGACAGCGACCCCGCGACGCTGCTGGGCCAAGTCAGTAACCTAGCTGACAGGCTGGCAGAGAACAGCCTCGCGTCCAGCGGCTCGTAGAGTAAACGCGGAGGCGACTGATCAGGCCCGCACCGGACGAGTTTCCGGAGCCGATCATGACTCAGGACGCAGGTCCTTCTGGAACGGCCGGACAAGCGGTGAAGAGCTTGGCAGGGCCTATTTATTCGAAGGCGCCGAGGTAAGTGGCCAGTCGGTGCGGGGCCAGTGCGGGCCGAGGTAGGGATCGGGGGTCTCGTGTACCCAGCTGTCCAGGATAGCTGCGAGCGCAGCAGCCTGGACGCCGCCTGCGGGCAGGTTCCTCTTTAAGACGAAGACGAGTACGACGTCGCGCTCGGCTGCGTAGTCGCTGACGTTCTCGGTGACGACGGCTCTGCCGTCGGCGCGGGCGGCTGCCGCGACGTGGGTGTCCGGGCCGCCGCGCAGGCCTGCCTCGGTGACGTGGACGGCGTCGTGCCCGTACCGACCCCGGCAGCGGGCAGCGGATGCGGTTCTCCTCGGCGATTCTGCCGCCGTGGGCGCGCAAGACCCCGCAGATCGCCGAGGTGCTGCCGCTGCTGTACCTGCACGGGCTGTCGAGCGGTGACTTCGTGCCCGCGCTCGGGCAGTTCCTCGGCACCGGTGCCGGGCTGTCGTCCTCGACGGTGACCAGGCTGACCGAGCAGTGGCGG
>JBOHCP010000866.1:0-1968 GCA_050698875.1 Streptosporangiaceae bacterium
TCATCGAGCCGCGAGACCTTGGCCGTCTTGCGGAGGCGCTCGCGCCGTTCCGGCCTGCCGCCGATGGCGGTGCACCGGGTAACGCGCAGCAGGCCGCCTGGCCAGCGCGCCACCAGACTCGGTGACCAGCGATGCGGACCGACCGAGCGGATTAGTTAGTCGGCACGACCGAGCTGGCCGCCCGGCCCTAGCCGGCTGGTGCAGCCGTGAGGACCCGCACGGGATCGCCCTCGCAGAACGCCACAATATCCTCGAGCGCATCTGCGTAGTACAACCGGTACGCGGCGTCTGTGACGAACCCGAGGTGCGGCGTCAGCACGGTATTCGGCACCCGCAGGAGCTCGTGATCAGCCGGCAGCGGCTCGTCAGGGAACACGTCGAGGCCCGCTCCGGCAATCCGGCCAGCCAGCAGTGCTTCCGCTAGCGACGCCTGATCGATGATCGCGGCGCGCGAGGTGTTGACGAGAAACGCGTTCTTCTTCATCACGCCGAGTTCGGCCGCGCCGATGATGTTCCTGGTGGTCTGCCGAGCACGAGGTGGATGCTGACGAAGTCCGCGACCTCGAAGAGGTTCTGCTTCGAGACCATGACGGCACCGGCCGAGTCGGCTCGGGCCCCGCGTCAGGTGCGGGCTCCAGGCGATCACCCGCATGTCGAAGGCGGCCGCGATGCGGGCGACTCTGGAGCCGACCCGACCCAGCCCCACCAGTCCAAGAGTCCGGCCAGCGAGTTCGGTGCCGACGGTGCTTTGGCAGCCACCAGGTCGATCGCGGCATTGCGGTTGCTGGTTGTCACCAGCAGCCGCAGCCTCGGTAGTTGCTCGAGCAGTCCGCGGCTGAATGCGGTCCGCTCGCGCATGGCGACGATCGCGTGAAATGGCTGCAGCTCGCTGGCGAGTTCCCGTGGATCGGCGATGTGCCGGGTAAACGCTACGACGCTGGAATCTGGCAGCGACTCGCGCCAGGGCGCATTCGACAGACCGACGTTCTGGTAGTCGTCGAGCAGCGCGATGCGCATGTCCGATCCCCTGTCAGGCCGATCCGGATGCGCCAAGGCAGTCGCAGAGCGCACGCTCGACCCAGACAGCGACCATGGCCCGCTTGTAGGAAGCCGAGCCGAGCCTGTCGTCCATGGGAGCGGCCCGGCTCGCGGCGGCTCTGGCGACCGCGGTCACCGCGGCCGCCGGTGCCGAGGTACCCACCAGGCTTTCCGCTTCGTCAACCAGGTACGCGACCGGCGCCGCGCCGCCGACGGCGACCCGGGCTGCGGTGACTTCCTGGTCAGCGAGGCAGACACTCGCAGCGACACCGACGCACGGGTAGTCGTCGGCGCTGGCGGGGGTGAAACGGCAGTAGCAACTGCGCCGGCCTGCAGCAAGCGGGACCGAGATCGCCGTGATGAGCTCGCCGGGCGCTAGCACGGTGGACATGAATCCGGTGGCGAAGTCGCGAAGTGGCAGTTCGCGACTGCCGTTCGGTCCGACGATGCGCAACTCGGCGTCACAGGCCAGCAGCGCCGGCGGCAGATCCTGACGCGGATCAGCGTGCGCCAGCGCCCCGCCAACGGTCGCGACCGCCCGCACGCGGACGTTGCCGACGGCGGCCGCGGCAGCGGAGACCGCGGTCAGACTCGAGCCGATGGCCGGGTCAGCTGCAACCTCTCCCAGCGTCGTGCCAGCACCGACGACGATGCGATCAGCTTGCCTGGTGATCCCCCGGATGCCGGCGATCCGGCCGAGCCAGACCAGTGCCGACGGTTCAAGCAAGCGCTGTCCGAGCAGCAAGCCGACCGAGGTACCGCCTGCTACCACGACCGCATCCTCGCGAGCCATGGCGTCCACGGCCTCGGCCACGGTCGCGGGGCTCAGGAACAGCGGCTCACCCCGCACCGCAATCCTTCCCCTCGTGCCGCTCACATCCGGGACCCCGGCGGTCACGGCGATCTTCGTTTCGGCGCGCAGCCTGGTAG
>JBOHCP010000867.1:0-1959 GCA_050698875.1 Streptosporangiaceae bacterium
CCGCTCGGGGCCGTACCGCTCGGGGCCGTACCGCTCGGGGCCGTACCGCTCGGGGCCCTACCGCTCGGGGCCCTACCGCTCGGGGCCGTACCGCTCCCGGCCGGCTCATCGGGCTCGGCGTGCTGGCCCGCCGCGTCGGTCATCGCGTCCGCTACGGACTCGGTCGCGGCTGCGGGGCTCGCGTCCCGTCCGCGGCTTGCCGTCAGACCGCCGCGGCGCTCGAAGTCGCGCCCGTAATCGGAGTAGCTCGCGTGCTGGCGGGAGCCGATGGGAGTCACGGTCGCGGTAGCCCGGTTGCGGTCGGCGACGTTGATGGCCGCCCACTCGTCCGGCGGCAGGCAGAGCCTGATGGCCTGCTCGTCGTCGGGGATGACGTGCCGCCGCCGCGGATCATAGATCCACTCCGCGATGGCCGTCCGGCCGCCGATGGTGAACTGCAGCTGGACCTGCCAGTTGCCGTCGGGCCGCTTACGCGAGTCCCACTCGGTGCTGTCGGCATGCGCGCCAACGCCGCTGAGGCGCTCCGCCATGATGTCTCCGAGCCGCGGCCCCGGCCCGGACTCGCCGTGCCCGCGAATCGTCGCCCGCTGCGCTTCCTGCGCCCGGTACTGCCGCTCGGCGAGCACGGGGCCCTCGAACCTGCGGACCCGGTCGGGCGGGATGCCGGCCGCATCAGCGATCTCTTCTGCCGTCTCGCCAGCGCGGATGCGGTCCTGGATCTCCTTGGGTCGCAACGGATTCTCCACTTCGATCTCAAACTGCGCGAGCCGGGAGAACTGACCCTTGGCCACCGTCCTCAGCCGGTCATCAATCGGCAGCAGGAACCTGCCACTGCGCCCAGGCACGGCGAGGATGACGTAGCTGCCGTCCTCGCTGACTGCGACAAGGCGCAGTTCCTGCATGAGCGTCCCTCCTGCGACTGGCCGGCCGCGCAAGGCGGGGCACGGACCTGCCGTGACCGAGTCTGCCGGCATTACCGCTGACAGGCCAGCACCCCGCCCGGCATGTCCGGAGACTGGTCGGCTCGACCGCAATGCCAGGGCATGTCCGTGGTCATGACCAGCGCTGACGGCGATGTAGCCACGATAAGGCCCGCTAGGTGCGCGGCAGCAGATAATCGCGCGGCTTGCCCGGTTACCCGGCACTGAGCGCGGGCGCCCGCTGTGGCCGGGCGGTGGCGGTATAGTCGATGCAAGAATGTTCGGTTACAGAACTATCTTGACCGAGGCGCCGCGGCCGGCAGCGATCCGCGAGCACCCGTGGGCGCCGTGGCTGGCCGTGGCCGTGGTCTGCCTCGGCGCGTTCATGGGCCAGCTCGATGCGAGCATCGTCACGCTGACGTTCCGGCCGATGGAACGCGAGTTCGGGGCGCCGCTGGCGGCCGTGCAGTGGGTCTCGCTCAGTTACCTGCTCGTGCTCGTCGCCCTGCTCACGCCCGCCGGCCGGATCGCCGACAGGGTCGGCCGCAAGCTGGTCTATGGCTACGGATTCGTCGTCTTCACCGCGGGCTCGGCGGCCTGTGCCTTCGCGCCGTCGCTGGGCGTGCTTGTGGCCTGCCGGGTCGTCCAGGCTGTCGGCGCGGCGATGCTGCAGGCCAACAGCGTGGCGCTGGTCACCACGAGCGTGCCGCAGGACCGGATGCGGCTCGGCCTCAGCATCCAGGCGGCCGCGCAGGCCATCGGCCTGGGCTTCGGGCCGACCCTCGGCGGCCTGCTGACCCAGACGGCGGGCTGGCGGGCGGTGTACTGGATCAACGTGCCCGTCGGCTGCCTCGCGATCGTGGCCGGCCGCTACCTGCTGCCGAGGACGAGGTACCGCAGCCCGGCCGGGTCCTTCGACGTGCTCGGGGCCGCGCTGCTTGGCCTGGCGAGCACCGCGCTCCTCGCGGCCCTCTCGGTGGTCGGCGGTCTGCCGGCCCCGGCCTGGCTGGCCGCGCTGATGGGCGCTGTCGCGCTGGCC
>JBOHCP010000868.1:0-1952 GCA_050698875.1 Streptosporangiaceae bacterium
GGGGACCCGGCACCTGCAGCAGCTGCCGGCCTCCCCGGACGCGTTCGTGTGGCTGCGGCTGTATCAGGCGCAGATGCATGGCCTGGTCCCGGCCGGGCTGGATGACCCGCTGTGGTGGACGCTGCGGCGCCCGTTCCGCGCGCTTGGTTATCAGGCCGCCTACCGGATGTTCCGCCGCGCCAGCGCCAGCCTGGGCGCCAACTGGTCCCTGCATGACACCCCCTGTGTCAACCTCAGGCCGCGATTTGCTTAGCCGATTGTTCGGCGAGTGCGGCGGCGGCTCCGTGCGTGGCGGGGTCGTAGGGGACGCCGTCGAGCCAGCAGCGCCATATGACGCGGATCCAGGCGCGGGCCAGGACACGGATGGCGTGGGGGTGGTCCTTGCCGCTGGCGCGGGCGTCGTCGTAGACCTTGGCGGCCCACGGGCTGGCGTGCCGGCTGTTGTCGGCGAAGGTGGTGACAGCGGCGCGGAATCGCTTGTTGCAGGCCCAGCGGAAGTGGACGGCGCGGTGCTTGCCCGATTCCCTGGTGACCGGCGTGCAGCCTGCGAGCGCGGCGACGGAGTCCGGCCCGGCATAGGCTTGGCGGCAGTCGCCCCACTCGGCGAGCACCTGGGCGGCGTTGACCTGACCCGACCTTGGCAGCGACGTGAAGATCGCCCCGTCCGGGTGCTCCCCGAGGTGGGCGGCCACCGAGCGGTCGAGGCTCTTGACCGAGGCGTTCAGGGCCGTGAGGACGCCGACGGCTGCGAGCACGGCGTCGCGGAGCGCCTCGCCGAGGGCCTCGCCGGCGGTGCCGGCCGGGGCGGCGTGCAGGCGGGCGAGCAGCTCGGCGGCGCTGCGGCGGCCGGAGTAGCCGTGCTTGACCAGGAAAGCGGCCATCCGCTTCTCGCCGAGATGGCAGGCCGAGGCGGGGGTCGGGTAGCGGGTCAGGAACGCCAGGCTGATCGGGGACTCGACGTCGGCGAAGACGGTCTTGGCGCCGGGCCAGTGCGCGTCCAGCAGCGCCGGCAGCTGGTTGGTGGCCGCGACCCGCATCTCGACCAGGTCGCCGCGGGTGCGCACGACGGTGCGCAGCGCCAGGGTCTCATCGGAGTAGGGGGCGGCGGCCTTGAGCTTGTGCGCGCGCAGCCGCAGGTACTCGGCGATCACCGCGGCGTCCCCGGCGTCGGACTTGGCCCCGGACAGCACCTCGCCGTCCCGCCAGGCCTTGATCGCGTTCGGGCTGACCGGCACCACCGGGTGCCCGGCTTCCAGCAGCAGGTCGACCAGGCGGCCGTTCGGCCGCTCAATGGCGACCGGCATGACGCCGGCCTCGCCATGCCTGGCCAGGCGGCGGACCAGAAGCGCGATCCCGTCCGCCGAGTGCTCGATGGTGAACTCGGCGGTGACCTTGCCCCCGGCGTCCATCACGCACACCGCGTGCGTCTCGGCGGCCCAGTCGATCCCGGTAAAGAACAGTGCTTCAGGCAGCGCAAAAGACATCGTAACTCCTCAAGGCGGCAGCGACGGCCCGGCGGCGTCGAGGCTGGCTCCCGGGTGGTCACTAACTGGCGCTCTGCGGCGCGTCCCACTGTTGCCGGTCTGCAGCCCCGCGAAAGCCGGGGGCGGCGGTGTCATGCAGGCCCTTCACGGGCGACCAGCACAGGCCGTCACCCCGGCTCCCGCCGGGTCCTACAAAGAGCACCATATCGGTGCCCCTGCTAAGGATGGTGCCCTAGTGACCAGCCTGGTCCTGTTCACGAGATCAGTGTTGGCCCCGTTCCTGTCCGTTACCCTCTGCAGGACCGGGAGCGGCAGAAGCGCCGGCCAGATGCTCGCGTTCCAGGCCGGGTCGATGACGGCGCCCGGGTCACGTCACTGCAGGCTGGCGGCGGTGAGTTTCAGCCGCGGCAGTATGGTCTCACTCTTAAATCGGCTGGAAGGACTGGTTCCGGTGGACCTGTACAGCGT
>JBOHCP010000869.1:0-1947 GCA_050698875.1 Streptosporangiaceae bacterium
GCCATTGTCTGTCACATGAGGTGATCTTGCCGGCTCTAAGATCGAATCCGGCGCAACGACACGCCAAACCCAAGATCACGTTAGCCTAAGCGGCATTGCCCGCACGCCTCCCGCACGCCGACCCGGCGATGGTGCGCCCGGAAAATGATCACGGAGCCCATCTCGCCGATCTTTCAAGCTCCCGCATCTACTTATGACGTCCGCAGATTTCCCGGCCGGACGCGGCTGCGGCGTTTATCGAGGAGCCCTGAGTATCCAGGTCGGCGGCTCGATCCGCTGTAACTAGATAGGTGGCCCAGCCTTGGTCAGGCGGTTTCGGGCGTCCAGGGGCTTCCGCTGGCGGCGCGGGTAAGGGCGTCGAGCTTGCCGATGCCGTGCTTTGCGGTGGTGGCCAGGTAGGAGCGGATGGCGCAGAACTGCTCGGCTCCGGTCATGGACCGCATGCAGCCGGAGACCTTGATCCGCAGCTTGGACATGCGGATGTCGCGTTCGGCGCGGTTGTTGTCGAATGCCACGCCGGGATCGGCGGTGAACCTGAGGTAGCCGTCTTCTCGGGCAAGCAGCCGGCGGGCCAGGGCGTGGTGCTTGCGCATCAGCGGCCCGGCCCGGGCGGCGGCCTGGTTCTTGCCGATCAGCGCGGCGGAGTGGCACCGGGTCCGGGCTTCGGCCAGCTCTGCCTGGTCGACGTGGAGCTTTCTCCGCGGCGACGCTCCGGAGGGAGTCCACAAGCAGGGGCACAACGTCGTGCTCTGCAAGGACGATGTCCCCAACGCCGAAGTCTGCGTTCAGGTAAGCAGGTCATTTGAACCCGCCGGTCATGTCGTCGCGTCAGCGCTGCCGGGCGGGCTCGTCGCCACCGCGACCCACACTGGCCCGGTCGGCAAGATCGGCGATACCCATCACTCCGTGTGCGAGTGGACCAAAGCGAACGGGTACCGTCTGGCCGGCACCCGCTGGGAGATCTACGGCGAAACCGACCCGTCGACCGGCGACTTCGATGTGGATGTGTTCTGGTCGCTGGCGGCGCCGTAACTCCGGGCATCTCCCAGGGATTTGGCGGCGCGCCTTCCTGACACCCACCGAAGCCGGGGTGTGTAACGAGCTGCTGACCAGCGTTTTCGATTACTTGCAGCGACTTGTTGACAGCCGGCCCGGCCGAGCGGGCTTCATTGTCGCAGGCCCGCCGCCACAGGTAGTGACAGTGCCGGGCGCGGGCCTGATGCCGACGGCGCCATTGCGACCAGTGCAGGTGATGGCTGGCCGGGTGGGCCGGTCGGCAGAGGATCGCGTGCAGCCGCCGGATCTCGTTCACCGATAGGCACAGTACCTGCCTGCTGCCCGGATAGTCGCGATTGCCCGGCCGCAGGCCGGAGCGTTGTCCACCGGCTGCCGGCCCCCTGTGTGGCCTGGCAATCACCAGACCCGCCGGCATGGACTGCCGGCGGCGGGGGCCTGCTGCCGGCGGCAATGACGGCGAGCCAGGCGTGCGCGCACATGGCCAGGGTGATGTGGCGATACCAGGCGCCATGCTTACGGGCCTGATAGTGGTCCAGGGCCGCCTCGTTCTTAGCGGCCTGGAACATTCCTCGACTGCCCACCTGGCCCCGGCCACCGGACCAGGTCGGCCAGGCTGGCCGCGCGGGGCGACCAGCACAGGTAATAGGCCAGCTCGCCGCTCGTCAGCGACCGGCGGATCAGCCAGCAGCAGCCGAGTCACCTCGCCACGCCGATACCGAAGTGCTGCTGCCCTACTAGGACGTCCCGCTGGGTTTCTGGAGCCCGCGCCGGGCGGGATCAGCTAGTGGCGCGGGCGGCGGCTAGCAAGTCGTCGCTCACGACAGGCATTCCGGTTTCGTCGGCTGAACTCTGGGTGAGAACCACGACAGTGAGATCCCGCGAGGGCAGGTTCGACCATGCCGTGCCGAGTCCGCCTTCCCAGGTGTAGCG
>JBOHCP010000870.1:0-1938 GCA_050698875.1 Streptosporangiaceae bacterium
CTCGCCCAGAGCCAGCCTGAGAACTTCACGGATCTTGCGCATGTCGGCGCGGGGTCGCGGCATCGGAGCCTTTTCCCCGGACTCAGAGGCAATGTCCGGGAAAGCGTCTCAGCGCCCGTAACCTCCGTGGCGTTACGACACGCCACCGATAGGTGACCGGAATCGATCGGAATCAGCGATCAGATTGCATCGGAACAGGTGATCGGATTCGGTCGGAATCCTCACGTTGTATCCCGCTGATCTCCGGCACACCGTCCACCTTTCTGCTCGTAGTCCGCGTCGAGGCTGGCCCGCGAAGCGGCGTTGGCTGCGGAACGGCTGCACAGGTCGGCGCTGACCGGCGCCGGAGCGAGCGCCAGCGCCGCCGTCTGTGTGCTCGCCCGAGTGCTGGCGTTTGCCTGTTGACGGTCATTTTCAGGACCAGCAGCCCGACCGACAGGCCCGCGAACGCAGCCAGCGGGCGTAACTGTGCGCCAGCGCAGCCCGCCGGGTCCGCGGCTTCACGCCGCGCTCCCGAAGGTCGAGCGGAATGTCCAGTATGTGCGGGGGAACTTCTGGGCCGGGGAGAACTTCGCTGATCTGGGCGAGGCGCAGGCCAGGGCGCAGGCCTGGTGCGCGGACGTGGCCGGGATGCGGATCCACGGCACCACGTGCGCCCGGCCCGCTGAGGCGTTCGCGCAGTACGAGGCCCCGGCTTTGCTGCCGCTGCCTGGCACCGGCTATGACGTGCCGGTGCTCACCGCGGTGAAAGTGCACCGTGATTATCACGTTGAGGTGGCCCGGTCGCTTTACCCGGCGCCGCGGCAGTACCCGGGCTGCTACCTGGACGCCCGCGCCGACCGCTGCCTGGTGAAGCTGTATCACCGCGGCGTGCTGGTCAGGACCCATCCCCGCCAGCAGCCCGGCCGGCGGGTCACCGACCCCGCTGACCTGCCCGAGCATAAGACCGTCTATGCGATGCGTGACATCGGGCACCTGGCCGCCACGGCGGGCGGGCACGGCGGGCACACCGGCGCCTGCGCCGGGCGGCTACTCGACTCCGGCCTGCCGTGGACCAAGATGCGGCAGGTTTGCCGGCTGCCCGGCCTGGTCCGCCGGTACGGGCCCGGCCCGGTCGACGCCGCCTGCGCCCGGGCACTGGAACTCGACGTCGTCAGCGTCACCAAGATCGCCTCCATGCTGGAGAAGGCAACCGAGAACACCCCGCTCCCGCCACCGCCCGCCGTGGCCGCGGCCGGCCGGTTCGCCCGCGACCCGGCCGGGTACCGGCCGGTGCAGCTGACCCTCATCGACGACGCGAAGGACGGCACCCGATGACAGCGACCATGACCGGCGCCGTCAGCCCGGACCTGCGCGCGACCCTGCGGGCGCTGCGGCTGGGGCAGATGCTCGACACCCTGCCCGGCCGGCTGGTCCTGGCCCGCCAGCAGCACATGGCCCACGCCGACTTCCTGCAGCTGGTGCTGGCTGATGAGGTCACCCGCCGCGACGCCAAGTCCGCGTCGCTGCGCTCGCGCGCCGCCGGGCTCGATCCCGGCATGCGGCCGGACACCCGGGATGAGTCCGCCGCGATCCGCTACGACCGGCAGCTGCGGAACGAGCTGGTCAGCCTCCGGTTCCTCGACGCCCAGCACGGCACCCTGATACTCGGGCCCGTGGGAGCCGGCAAGACGCACCTGGCCTGCGCCCTGGGCCACATCGCCATCCGGCGGCGCCGCAGCGTGCTGATGGCCCCGGCCGCCCGGCTGTTCAGGAAGCTCAGGGCCGCCCGGCTCGACAACCCCCTCGACGCCGAGATGCGCCGCCTCACCGGCATCGAGCTGCTCATTCTCGACGACCTCGCGCTCCAGCCGCTGGATGCCACCGAGACCGCCGACTTCTACCAGATCTGCGTCGAGCGGCACCGCAAGGCAGCCACCATCGTCACCTCCAACCGGA
>JBOHCP010000871.1:0-1932 GCA_050698875.1 Streptosporangiaceae bacterium
TCCCTCACGACCCCGGATTACCGACCAGGAATGGCAAGAATTCCTCGGCCATTTCGAGCTCCGCAAAGTCGCTACCGGAACATGCGGCCGCGCTTTCTCCACCCCTTGCATTCATGAACACTCCTGTCTCAAATGCCCGATGCACTGGCCCGACCCGGCCCAAAGGCCCCGCATCGCGGAGATCCGCGACAACCTGATCGCGCGCATCGCCGAAGCCGAACGCGAAGGCTGGCTCGGCGAAGTCGAAGGGCTGCGGTTCAGCCTCGCCGGAGCCGACGACAAGCTCGCCCAGATCGACAGACGCTCACAGGCCGCCACCCCGGTCAGCCTCGGCATGCCCGGCCTCCCCGCCGCCGTGCCCTTCAAGGAGCCCGCATGACACCCGCCGCCGTCACCGATGCCCTGCTGCACGACCTGGCCGCCTTCGCTCGCGCTGAAGGCCTCGTCCGCCTTGCCGTCGCCGCTGCCGTCACGCTCGAGGACCGGGTCCTGTTCTGCGGCCGCACCACCCGGGACTTTGACCAGGAATGGGAGCTGCCCGGCGGCATGGCGCTGCCCGGCGAAACCCTCGCCGACGCCCACACCCGCATCCTGGCCTGCGACTACGGGCTCAGCATCGTGGACATCCCCGGCTACCTCGGCAGCTACGACCAGCTTCACGCCGGCGAGACCATCCGCACGTTCGCGTTCACCGCCACCTGCGCCGACCCGCAGCAGATCTGCCAGCAGGCTCAGACCGCCCACTGCTGGGCCGGCCCCGCAAGCCTCCCCGCACAGGTCAGCCCGGACCTCGCGCGGCTGGCCGACATCGCCGTGGCGCAGACCGCCATCACCGCTGAGCCCGGCCCGTGGCAGCTGACCGCGGCGCTGCGCGCCGGCAGCCAGGGCATGTACTGCGACCAGGCGGCCACCGAGCTGATCATCAGCCACCGGACCTGGCTGAGCAGGACCGACTTCACCGGCCAGTACATCGCCACCCAGCCCCGGCTCGCTGGCGGCACCAGCGCGGTGATCGACTGGGACGAGGCTATCGCCGCCCTGCGGGGTGGCGATCTGCCCTGCTCGGGCAGCGAGGCCGCCATCCTCCTCCTTGCCGCCAGCCTCGCCACCGCCTCACTCGTCAACCTGCGCGACGCCGTCACCGGGCTCGACCAGGCCAACCTCCAGCTGGTCATCAGCGCTGTCCGGCACGCCGGCGGAAGAAACTGACCCAGGGCACCCGCCAGATGAAGATCATCTCAAGTTCAGAGAACCCGCAGCCACCGGTCGATCGTGCCCCGCGAATACGACCGGGGCGACCCGTCGGGATGGGTCCAGTCGCGGGCGGCGATCTGCCGGACCAGCGCGCCCCGCTCGGCGGCGGTCAGCCCGATGCTGGCCGCCTCGGCGATCACCGCCCAGCGGTGCAATACGATCTGCTCTTGCTCTGTGTGGTCCATGCCCTTCGTGCCTCCTCATGCCGGTAATGGCGGGATAGGAGGCATGAAACGCCGTCTGCCGATGATGAGGAAGGGCGAGGTTGTGCTGGCGGTGATCAGCCTCCCGCCGGTGACGGCGGAGGCGAACCGCCAGGCGCCCAGCCCGGCCCAGCCCGGCAGGCAGCACGCCGCATCGAACGCGGCGCTGATCGCCGCCAGCGCGAACCGGCCCGGGTCAGCGGCCGGGCGGACCGCCTCCCCGCCGAGCTCCACCGCCAGCGCCGCGAACGCCACGCCGAACTGCGGGGCGCGGGCAGCCAGCCGGCGCACCCAGCCACGCGCGGTCGTGTGCGGGACACCGGCCCGCTCCGCGGCCGTGCGCGCCCCGCCCGGCCCGCCGGCCACCGCGGCGATCACCACGCCAATCGTCTCGGCCGCATCCAGCCGCCAGGCCAGCACGAACGCCGGCAGCAGCGCATGAGTAACCCGGCACGGCCCGCACCGCGCCCGCGGC
>JBOHCP010000872.1:0-1918 GCA_050698875.1 Streptosporangiaceae bacterium
GCCCGGAGGTGAGCAGGCCGGGATCGGCGCTCAGCGCCGCAGCAAGCCGCCGCTGCTGTGCGCGGGACGGGGCAGCCCGCGTGATCGCGGCGGCGACCGCGTCCTGGTCCAGCCACGGCTCGGCACCGGCAACGGTGCCGGCGATCACCGCGCCGGGATCGGCGAGGAATCCCGTATCCGGGACCGGGCCTGTCACGAGGACGAGCCGGGCACGATCCGCGCCCGCCCGGGCCGGAACGCGCCGACGCCGGGATCGGGGTCCCCGCTGGCAGTTCTCTTCCTCGTGTTCGCCGCGCGGACAGCAACCGGCTCGATGAGGTCGTCCATCCGGCAGCCCAGAATGTCCAGCAGCGCCATCAGGACCCTGAGGTTGAGCCGTTCGGGCTTGTCGGTCACCAGCCGGTAGACCTGGCTGTCGGACAGGTGAATGCCGCGCTCGGCCAGCTTCGGCCGCAGGTGAGTGGTCTGGAACAGGCCGCGGGTGGCCATGACCTCCCGCAGCTTCCAGGCGTAGTCCAGCTTCGCTGTCATCGCGTATGATCCTCCTCGGCGGAGAATGCCCTGCTCAGGGCCCTGCGCATCATCGTGTTCATGAAGTCGCCGCTGACACCGCTGTAAATGGCGGTGGTCGACTGGTACCGGTGGCCGACCTGGTGCTGCACGAACACAGGATCGGTACCGTCCTCGATCTGATGAGTGACGTGCGAGTGCCGCAGGCAGTGGGGCACCAGCTCGGCCGGCATCTTCAGCGCGTCCCGGTAGACGGCGAACCGGTCCTCGATCTGGCGCGGCCGCAGCCGGCCGCCCCGCTCGGTCAGCCACAGCGCCGGCCGGTCCGGGAAACCGTAGCGGGGCCGGACGTTGACCATATAGTCCCCGACCGCCTCTGTCGCCCACGGCATCACGGTCAGGACCGTGCGCCGCCGCGGCGGCGACCCTCTGGACGCCTTTCCCCAGCGGACTTCCAGCTTCCCGAACCTGCCCAGCTCGGGAGCTTCCGGACTGCGATACCAGTCCGTGACGTCCAGCTTCGACGTCTCGGTGCACCGCAGTCCCCACGCATACATCACCTTGAACACGGTCGCGTCACGGTAGGCCGCCAGCGCTCCCTTGCGGCCCGACCGGGCTGCCGCGTCGACCCGGTCGTCCGCGTAATCGAAGAACCGCTGCAGTTCCTCGCGGGTCATCGGCCGCCGGTCCGGGTTCCCCTCGTAGTCCACCAGGTGCGCCGTGGTGTTGGACTCGAAGCAGATCCGCACCGGGTGCGTGCCGAACCGGGCCAGGCACTCTTCCGCCCACCGGTACTGCGGCGCGATCAGGTAGCTCTCGAACGACCGGATCGCGTCGTGGTAGTTGCGGACCGTGGTCTTGGCCTTGCCCGCCACGCCGACCATGTCGGCGGACCAGTCATCCAGGTGCGCCGCCGTCCAGTTCCACGGGTACTCGCCAGCGTGATCGAGGAACTGCCGCACCACCGCCTGCCGCTGCCCGATGGTCTTGGGCGCCAGGCCCCGGCCGCCGGCCTGCTGCCTGGCCCAGCCCTCCAGCATCGCCTCCAGCACCGCGTCTTCCTCGTGGAGCAGCGCGACCCCGCTGACCAGCTCCAGTTTCGCCGAGCCCACCGGCTCAGCAGCCCCACCCGCCACCCAGACCTCCTTGTCGGACAACGGAAGAATCTTGCATCAGATGACAGGGGGAACGCAAATCCTCAGGTCAGGCCCGCATCGCTGACGTCAGCCGCCTGGCACCGTCTTGGCAGTTCCGCAGGCCACGCCACGTCAGATCATGCATCTGACGCAATTTAGCGGGGTGCCACGAGCTCGCGGTTCTGGTCGCGCCCCCGGATCGGGCAAGACGGTCGTCGCCTGCGCGCTGATCGCCGCGCACGGCACCTCGACGCTGATCCTGGTGGACCGCA
>JBOHCP010000873.1:0-1905 GCA_050698875.1 Streptosporangiaceae bacterium
AGGCGGGCGAGACCGACGCGGCCGGCGCTCGCCGACCCCAGAGGTCGGCCGAGTCGGCAGACCGCCGGGCAGCGTTAAAGGGTGCGAAATAGAGCTTACCGGATGAGCCTTTCTATAGCCGCAAAAGCGTCACTAGCCGCGCATATCTGTGGGCTCAGGCAAAGAGCGGCCGTGTCTGCTGGGCAGGCGGCGACGCGCCTTGATATTCTGATACCCCGTGGGTGAGCGGGATTGCCGCCCAATCGGACCACGGGAGCGTCGTTGGCGATATCAGCACATGTGTCACGGCCAGTTGCGACCAGTCATCTCTTCGTCACCGGGGGCGTGGCCTCCAGCCTGGGCAAGGGACTCACCGCATCCAGCATCGGCAGGCTGCTGAAGATGCGCGGGCTCCGGGTGAGCATGCAGAAGCTCGACCCGTATCTGAACGTCGATCCGGGGACGATGAATCCGTTCCAGCACGGTGAGGTGTTCGTCACCGACGACGGGACGGAGACCGACCTCGACGTGGGGCACTACGAGCGCTTCCTGGACATCCGGCTGCCCGGCTCGGCCAACGTCACGACCGGCCAGATCTACTCCAGCGTGATCGCCAAGGAGCGCCGCGGTGACTATCTCGGCGACACGGTCCAGGTCATCCCGCACATCACCAACGAGATCAAGGCTCGTATCAGGGCGATGGCGAACGCCGAGACCGACGTGGTCATCACCGAGGTCGGCGGGACCGTGGGCGACATCGAGTCGCAGCCATTCCTCGAGGCCATCCGGCAGATCCGGCACGAGATAGGCCGGGACCGCTGCTTCTTCCTGCACGTCTCGCTGCTGCCCTACATCGGGCCGTCCGGCGAGCTGAAGACCAAGCCCACCCAGCACTCGGTGGCCGCGCTGCGCAGCATCGGCATTCAGCCCGACGCCATCGTCTGCCGGTCGGACCGGCCGATCAGCGACGGGCTGAAGCGGAAGATCAGCCTGATGTGCGACGTCGACGAGGAGGCGGTGGTCTCCGCGCCTGATGCCCCGTCGATCTACGACATTCCCAAGGTGCTGCACTCCGAGGGCCTGGACGCCTACGTCGTGCGCCGGCTGGGCCTGCCCTTCCGTGACGTGGACTGGACCGACTGGGATGACCTGCTCCGCCGGGTTCACCGGCCGGCCCGGACCATCACGATCGCGCTGGTCGGCAAGTACGTCGACCTGCCGGACGCGTACCTGTCCCCGGCCGAGGCGCTGCGGGCAGGTGGGTTCGCGCACGACACGGCCGTCAACATCCGGTGGGTGACCAGCGACGACTGTCAGACGCCTGAGGGCGCGGCGCGGCACCTGGCCGACGTGGACGGCGTCCTCGTGCCCGGCGGCTTTGGCGTGCGCGGCATCGAGGGCAAGATCGGCGCGGTGCGGCACGCGCGCGAGCAGGGCATCCCCGTCCTGGGGCTCTGCCTGGGCCTGCAGTGCATGGCGATCGAGGTCGCGCGGCACGTCGCGGGCCTCACGGGCGCCAACAGCACCGAGTTCGACCCGGAGACGCCGTACCCGGTGATCGCGACCATGAGCGACCAGGAGGACGTAGTCGCGGGGCATCGCGACATGGGCGGAACCATGCGGCTCGGCCTGTACCCGGCCGTGCTGGCCGAGGACAGCGTGGTGCGGGACCTGTACGGCGAGCCCGTGGTGCAGGAGCGGCACCGGCACCGCTACGAGGTCAACAACGCCTACCGGGACCAGCTGGAGCGGGCTGGCCTCCGGTGCTCGGGACTGTCACCGGACGGACGGCTGGTCGAATTCGTGGAGCTGTCCCCGAGCGTGCACCCGTTCTTCGTGGCGACCCAGGCGCACCCGGAGCTGCTGTCGCGGCCGACCCGCCCGCACCCGCTGTTCGGCGGCCTCATCGCCGCCGCCCTGCAGCGC
>JBOHCP010000874.1:0-1905 GCA_050698875.1 Streptosporangiaceae bacterium
TCCCAGTCCTCGATGCGCGGCCTGCTGATGACCGAGCGGAAGCCGTTCTCTCAGCTGAGTTACTCCGACCTGCTGACGGAGGGCTACGCGGTCGTCGGCAGCCCGGCCACCGTCGCCAGCCGGCTACGCGAGATGTACCACGAGCTCGGCGGGTACGGACAGCTCATCGGGCTGTTCGCGATCGGTCCGAGCACGCACGAGCAGACCACCAGGAGCACCGAGCTGTTCGCCGCCGAGGTGATGCCGGCGCTGCGCCCGCTCGGCGTCACCTCGGACGCGATGTCCGGGCCATCCGCGGCCCCGCCCGCATGACGCCCGCCGACGCGACGCTGCCGCCGGGCGGCGAGGCCGGGCTGCCCGGCACGGCCACCACCTTGCGCGACGAACTGCTCGCGGGTATCGGCGCGCACCGGGCGGAGTTCGAAGCCGCCGGCGAACGGTCGGAACAGCTGCGTACCCTGCCGGCCGACATCGTCGAGACGCTGCGCGGCATGGGCGTGTTCTGGCTCAAGACGCCCGCCGAGCTCGGCGGGAACCCGCTGAACCCGGTGGATTTCTGCGACGTCATCGAGGAACTGGCGTACGCCGACTCATCGACCGCGTGGACGGCGATGATCGGCGCGGGCTGCGGCGGACTGGCGGGCGGCTGGCTGCCGGAGGCGGGCGCCCGGCGTGTGTTCGCGCCCGAGCTGCCGCGGCCGGTCGTTGCTGGCCAGCTCCAGCCGCGCGGGACCGGGCGGCCGGTTCCCGGCGGTTACGCGGTGACCGGCCGGTGGAGCTTTGCCAGCGGAATCGTGCACGCGAGCTGGCTCATCGGCGCCTTCCGGGCCGAGGACGGGCCCACGGCGGAAGACGGCCAGCGGATCGTCGTCTTTGTGGTCCCCAAGGACCAGGCCGAGGTGATCGACAACTGGCAGGTGGCCGGCCTGCAGGGCACCGGCAGCATGGATTTCACCGTGACTGACGTGGTCGTCCCGTCGGAGCTGACCTACGATCTCGGCGCTGCCGCGGTGCGGGGCGGTGACCTCTTCCGCCTCGGGATGCCCGCGTTCGTGTCTAACGAAGTGCCGCCGCTGTGCCTCGGCATGGCCCGCCGCGCGCTGGACGACATCATCGGGCTCGCCGAGCGCACGACGCGATGGGCTGGCGGACCGACGCTGAGCGAGCGCGCCGTCTTCCGCAAGGAGCTAGGCCGGGCCGAGATCAGGATCAGGGCTGCCAGGCTGGCGCACCGCGATGCCGTGCACGAGGCGTGGGCCACCGCCCAGGAGGGGAACGTGCCGCCGGGTGCTCAGCAGATCGCCCTGACCACGGCGTCGGTGTTCGCGGTGGAAACCTGCGCCGACGTCATCGGTGACCTGTTCCGCTACGGCGGCGGCCGGGTGCTGTCGCTGTCGAGCCCGATGCAGCGGCACCTGCGCAACGCGCTCGCGGCGCGGCAGCACATCGCGGTGTCCGAGGAGTTCTACGAGGCGGCGGGCCAGCTGCGGATCGAGGCCGCCGCTGCCGCGCGCGCCCGCGCGGACTGGCCGCCGGGCTGACCCTGAGGCACGCGAGGGTCAGCGACGGGACGCCCGGAAACCCAGCGCGACGATGCAGAGGCCGCCGATGGCGATGAGCGGTCCGAGCACTGCCCACACCGTCGTCCCCGTCATCGCGCTCCCGTGCAGGTAGCCGAGCCCCTGCACGGCAAAGATCACCCCAGCGACCGTGATCAGGACGCCCAGGCCGACGATCAGACCTCTCCGCATGAGTTCTATCCTGCGCTATCGGGCGGGCCACCGCGCCGTTCCGCGGCGTTTAGCCCGCCCGATGCGTGCGCAGCCCTTGCGGTGGCCGGCCCGGGCGCGGGCGGGGTGGTGGCCGGCCCGGCCGCGGCCGGGCTCCACGGGCGCAGCGCAAGGG
>JBOHCP010000875.1:0-1903 GCA_050698875.1 Streptosporangiaceae bacterium
GATGTCCGTCGCGACATCCGGCGGGATGTCCCGCTCCGCCATCCCGGCGAGCAACCGCTCGCGCAGTTCCTCGATCCGCTCCGGCGCGCGCTTGGAGCTCATCGCCTGCCGGAGCCGGTCGGCCTCGGCGGGGCTGAACCCGGCGCAGTCGATGGCGATCTGCATCATCTGCTCCTGGAACAGCGGCACCCCGAGCGTCTTGCCGAGCGCGCGGCGCATCAGCGGGTGCGGCAGGGCGGCCCGCTCGTCACCGTGCCGGCGGCGCATGTACGGGTGCACCGACCCGCCCTGGATCGGGCCGGGCCGGATCAGCGCCACCTCGACCACCAAGTCGTAGAACTTCTCCGGGCGGAGCCGGGGCAGCGTTGCCATCTGCGCCCGCGACTCGACCTGGAACACCCCGACGGTGTCGGCGACCTGCAGCATCGCATAGACGCCGGGATCTTCCTGGGGGATCGAGTGCAGGCTCCAGCGGACGTCGTGCGCGCTTTCGACTAGGTCGAAGCAGTCCCGCAGCGCGGTCAGCATGCCGAGGCCGAGCAGGTCGAACTTGACAAGGCCCGCATAGGCGCAGTCGTCCTTGTCCCACTGCAGGACGCTGCGGTTCGGCATCCGAGCCCACTCGACCGGGCACACCTCCCCCACCGGCCGGTCGCAGATCACCATCCCGCCGGAGTGGATGCCGAGGTGCCGCGGCAGCCGCTGCATCTGCTCGGCCAGCTGGATCACGGCGTCGGGCACGCCGGCGTCAGGCGGGACCGGCTGCCCTGGCGCGTACGCTCGCGGGCCGACCTGCCGGGACCACTCGTCCAGCTGTTCCGGCTCGTAGCCGAGCGCGCGGCCGGCGTCCCGCAGGGCCATCCGCGGCCGGTAGCTGATCACGTTTGCCACCTGAGCCGCGCGCTCCCGGCCGTTGGTGGTGTAGACGTGCTGGATGACCTCCTCGCGCCGCCGGTGCTCGATGTCCAGGTCGATGTCAGGCGGGCCGTCCCGGCCCTGTGACAGGAACCGCTCGAACAGCAGCCCGTGCTGCACGGGGTCCACGCTGGTGATGCCGAGCGTGTAGCAGACCGCCGAGTTCGCCGCCGATCCCCGGCCCTGGCACAGGATGTGGTTGTCCTCGCAGAACTCGACGATCTCGTGCACGATCAGGAAGTAGCCAGGGAAATGAAGCTGCTCAATGACGTCCAGCTCGCGGGCGATCTGCGCGTAGGCGCCGTCGACGCGCTCTGCCTCCGGCGGACCGTAGCGGCCGGGAGCCTTGCGCGCGACCAGTTCGCGCAGCCAGGTGGCCTCGGTATAGCCGTCCGGGACACCGAAGTCCGGCAGCCGCGGCGCGATGACGTGAAAGTCGAAGACGCACTCCGCAGCCAGCTCCACCGTCCGCGCCACCACGCCCGGATACCGGCGCAGCCTGGCGGCCATCTCCGCGCCTGAGCGCAGGTACCCCCCGCCCGGCGCGGCCAGCCAGCCGTCCACCTCCTCCAGGCTGGACCTGGCCCTGATGGCGGCCAGCGCCTGCGCCAGCCGGGCGTCCTTCGGAGCGGCGTGGTGCACGTTGCCGGTGGCGATGACGCCGAGGCCGGCGGCCGCGGCCAGCGCGGCCAGCGCGTCGTTGCGCTCGTCGTCGGCCGGGTCGTCGCCGATAGTCAGCTCGATCCGGACGTTGTCCGCCCCGAACGCGTCGGTCAGCCGCGCCAGCTCCCGCGCGGCGGCCTCCGGCCCGCGTGCTGCCAGCGCGGCGGGGACCGTGCCCTTGCGGCAGCCGGTCAGGACGACCCAGTGCCCGCCGTGCGCGTCGGCGAGCGCGAGCTCGTCGTAGCGCGGCATGCCCTTCTCGCCGCCCGCCAGCTGGGCGGCGCTGATTACCGCGCACAGCCTGCGGTAGCCCTCCGGGTCGCGG
>JBOHCP010000876.1:0-1895 GCA_050698875.1 Streptosporangiaceae bacterium
GCCCTGGGCCGATCCCCGACCTGGTGAACCGGGACTTCTCCGCAGAGGTCCCCGGCCTGAAAATGGTGGGAGATATCACGTACATTTACACGTGGCAGGGCTGGGAATATCTCGCGACGGTTATCGACTGCGCGACCCGCAAAGTCATAGGCTGGGCCATGGACGACAATTACAAGACGCCGCTGATCACGAAGGCGATCGAGATGGCCGCCCGGAACGTCAGCCTCCCCGAGGGCGCTGTATTCCATTCCGACCGCGGGAGCAATTACACGTCGGCGGAGTTCGCCGGCGTCCTGGAGCGGCTGGGAATCCGGCAGTCCGTGGGCCGCACCGGAATCTGCTATGACAATGCCCTGGCGGAATCGTTCAACGCGTCGCTGAAGGTCGAGCGGGTCTACCGGACCGTGTACCCGACAAGGAAAATGGCGAGGAAGGACATTGCACGGTACATCGAGATCCGCTACAATAGGAAGCGTCTCCATTCAGCACTCGGCTACCGGACTCCGCAGGAAGTCCACGACGAGTACCTGAACCTGCAGTTCGCAGCATGAGATAACACCAATTCAGCTGTCCGGAAAGCGTGGGGCGGCCCAGGCCGCGGACCGCTCGATCAGGTACTGGTGTCCGCGGTGCGGCGGATAGAACTTCCCGACAACCAGACCATGGGGGAACGTGGCCGTCATCGCACGCCGCCGTCGGACACCGCGACAGGCTGCGCGAGCTCCTGCACCCGGCTGCCCGCTCCCAGCGTGCGCCGCCAGGCACGGACGCCGGTCACGCACAGCGCCAGGAACAGCACGTACACGATCGCGGTCAGATCCAGCCGCTTGACCACGTACAGCGGGATGCACACCACGTCGGCGGCCATCCAGAACGCCCAGTTCTCGATCTTCTTGCAGTTCAGCAGGAACTGCGCCGCCAGCGAGACCGCCGTGGTCAGCGCGTCCCAGAACGGCGCGATGTCATGCACGGCATCCAGCAGAACCGTCAGCCCCCACGTCGCCAGCACCGCGAACCCCACGCAGCAGGCCAGCAGCCGCCAGCCCGACCGGGCCACCGTCAGCCGGGAGCGTTCCGGGCCGCCGTGCAGCCACTGCCACCACCCGGCGAACCCGAGCACGATGTAGACCACCTGCAGTCCGGAGTCGGCGTATAGCCGTGCTGAGGCGAAGAGCACCAGGAAGAACGCGCTGTTCGCAATGCCGACCGGGAAGTTGCTGATCCGCGCCAGCACCGTCAGCCACACGCTCGCCGCCCCGGTCACGAACCCGCGTAGCTCGGCCACGCTCACGTAGTCGTTGCCGAGGGTGAACAATGCCACGTTCAGCGGCGCCAGCAAATGAGCCAGTCCGGCCTCATGTTATAGTCATATTGACTATAAACTGGAAGATCGGCATTGTCTACCGCTCATCTGGCGCGATTACGGTGACAGTCGGGAAGTAGGTCCGGTACCTGGCGCCATCGCGTGTGAGAAGGCGGTAGCCGCGGACCGCGGAGTGGGCGCCGATGTAGAAGTCAGGGAGCGGTGAGCGCTTCTGCCCGCCGCGTTTGCGGTAGGCCAGGAAGGCCTTGCCGGCCAGAAAACCAGCCTCGTACGGCAGCGCCTCGCGGCGGAAACCGTCGGCAGGAATGGCGTCGTCGAGCTCCTCGATCTGGTCGAAGCCGACCGAGACCTCCGCGTACACGATCGGGTTGATCACCAGCTGACCTTCGTCCCCGGCCTTGGCGAGCGCGTCTTCCGACCACTGTCCCCAGGCGGGATCGCCCGTCACGATGTCGAGGATGACGCTGGAGTCCACCAGCGTCACCGTGCGCACAGCGGAGACCGTGGTGCGGGCGGGCGATTCACTCGCCACGCAGCAACTCCATGAGCTGGTCGGTGCTCAGGCTGGTGC
>JBOHCP010000877.1:0-1880 GCA_050698875.1 Streptosporangiaceae bacterium
CTGCTCAGCCAGGCGCCGCTCCTGGTAGTCAATCCGGATCGCCTGGCGCAGCTCATCGCATGTTGGAGCACTGAGCTGCTCGAAGCTGGACCTGTACCGGGCCGACCAGATGCGGCTGGCCTCATCGAAGCGGATCTCGTAGACCTCGTCCCAGTGAAAGCACAGGTCATTGAGCTCAGACTGCATCCCCGCGTCCATCGGCGATCTCCAACCAGACTCGATCTTCATGGCGTCGAACTGGTCATGAGCCTCGCCGAGACCGCCGAACTTCTGTACCCCAGCAAGGGACGACTAGGGACGTCTTCTGTTAGCGTGGCTGTGGCCTCGCGTTCTATGGAGGTGCCGGGCCATGAACGAAACCTTGCGCCGCGCGTTGTTCCGCGCCCGCCTCAGCGAGGAGGAGGTCGCTTCTCGCCTAGTCGTGGACCCCAAAACCGTCCGACGATGGATCGACGGCCGCGTACCATATCCGCGGCACCGCTGGGCGCTAGCGGACATCCTGCACGTCAGCGAGCGCGACCTCTGGCCCGACCTCACGCCGAACCCGGACTCCGCTTTTCACCCTGCCGAGATCGTGGCCGTGTACCCGCACAGATGGGCGGTGCCCCGCGAGGCATGGCAGCAGCTCTTCGAGGGCGCTCGACACGAGATCGGCATCCTGGGCTACAGCAGCCTGTTCCTCGCTGAGGACTCGGGTTTACTCGACATCCTCACGGCCAGGGCGAAAGCCGGCGTAGCAATCCGGATCGCGCTCGGCGACCCCGACTGCCCGCGCGTCGCCGAGCGCGGAGCCCAAGAAGGCATCGACGACGCGATGGCCGCCAAGATCCGCAATGCGCTGGCGCTATACCGGCCGCTACGAGATGCCGGCAAGGCCGAGATCCGGCTGCACCGAACCGTCCTGTACAACTCGATCTACCGCGCCGATCAGCACATGCTGGTCAACCAGCACGCCTACGGCATCCCCGCCGCCCACGCGCCGGTCCTTCACCTTTACCGAAGTGCCGGCAGCGACATGTTCGGTAGCTACTCCGCCAGTTTCGAGCGTGTCTGGCAAGCAAGTACTCTGCCGCTGTCATGATCACCATTCCATCAGCGCGACGGAGCAGGGCGCGGCAGCCCGCGCCGGTGAACGCGCCGACGCGTTAACCCCAGTAGGCATCGAGCTCCGACATCGTCTGGGTCATCGTGGCCCGTCATTGGACGCCCGGCCCACGCGCCACACCGAGGTCAGTGACCGATCGGCTCGGATGATGATTGGCTCTTCCGAGCTGATCAAATGCCCGTCGACGATCCGTACAATGTCGCCAACCTCGGGCTCACGGTCTCCGTCAACTGTCATCCACGCGACTGGGATCTGCTCGACGAAAATGGTCGCAATGCCAACGGTTCCCCGCGAGGCGTCCACCTGGCGAGAGGCCCACGACCAGCATGGGAGCAGCGTCCCGTCGACGAGGTACTGGCATCGCTGGTCCAGGTCCTCGGCTGTTGGAACATATGGTGCGAGCACTTTCTTGATGAGCGGTGTGATGACCGATATCGAGCGGCTGACCGTGGGCTGTGAAGTCCCGTATGTTTCGGCCAGCTCTTCCTGGACCCGGTTCCGGCGCAGGTAAGTCAGGGTTATCACGACCGAATCGAACAGCCCGAGCGAAGGCGGCCATTTCTTATCGTCCGGCCCCGCCTCATCCGAGTGAATCAGGGCGCAGAGTTCCACGATCTCGTCCCGGGCAAGTCCTGTGGTATGATACACGCAAGGCTCGTTTCTTTGAATTGAGGATGGTAACCCAATTCTCTCGAGAAACGGGCCTCTTTTCACGTAAGCGCGCCGGGGCGCGCGCATCCAATTTGGCTATTATCCAGACTCGTGAATAACCCTC
>JBOHCP010000878.1:0-1828 GCA_050698875.1 Streptosporangiaceae bacterium
GGAAGGTTGGGGTGGCCGAATGATCGGGCTCGTGCTCGTCGGGGTGGTCGCTGGCTTCCTGGCCGGCATCTCGCCGTGCATCCTGCCGGTGCTCCCTGTCGTGCTGGTCGCCGGGGCGACTGGCACTAACGCTGCCGGGCAGCGTTCGTCGGATGATGCACCGCCGAAAGCCGGCGTCGCCCGCTCGGTGGCCGTCGTTGCCGGCCTGGCGCTGAGCTTCAGCGTCTTGATCCTGGCCGGCTCGGAGATCATCTCGCTGCTGCACCTGCCGCAGGACTCGCTGCGGGATGCAGGCATCGCGCTGCTGATCTTGGTCGGTCTGGGCTACCTGATCCCGCCGCTCGGTGCCCTGCTCGAGCGACCGTTCGCCCGGCTCAGGATCCGGCGGCCAAGCGGCCGCGGCGGCGGGTTCGTGCTGGGGCTCGCGCTCGGAGTGCTGTACGTCCCGTGCGCCGGTCCGGTCCTGGCTGCCATCACGGTGGTCGGCGCGACGCACCGGGTCGGGCTGACAGCTGTCTTCGTCACGGCCGCGTTCGCGGTCGGCAGCGCGATACCGCTGCTTGCTGTCGCGTTGGCCGGCGGCCAGCTATCCGGGCGGATCACCGCGCTGCGCCGGCGGGCGCCACAGGTCCGGCTCGCGGGCGGAGCGGTGCTGATCGCGATCGCGGTTGGGATCGCGTTCAACATATTCCAGGGTCTACAGCGCGACGTGCCAAGCTACTCAACCGCGCTGCAGGGCTCGGCCAAGGTACGCAGTCAGCTCAACTCCCTCACCGGCGTGCGGGCCACCTCGCTGACCAAGTGCAGCCCCAGTGCCACCGCGCTGGTGGACTGCGGGCCAGCCCCGCAGTTCCAGGGCATCACCGACTGGCTGAACACGCCTGACGGGAAGCCGCTGACGATGTCCCAGCTACGCGGCAAGGTCGTACTGGTCGACTTCTGGACCTACTCCTGCATCAACTGTCAGCGCACCCTGCCGCACGTCGAGGCCTGGTACCGGGATTACGCCAAGGACGGATTCGTGGTAGTCGGCGTGCATACTCCGGAGTTCGCGTTCGAGCACGTCGTCTCGAACGTCCGGACCGAGGCGGCGGAGTTTGGCGTGCATTACCCGGTTGCGATCGACGACAACTACGACACCTGGACTGCCTACGACAACGAGTACTGGCCTGCTGACTACCTGATCGACGCCCAGGGCAACGTGCGGCATGTGCACTTCGGCGAAGGCGACTACTCGACAACCGAGCAGCTGGTCCGCGAACTGCTCGCCGATGCCCGTCCGGGTCTGCGGCTGCCGCCGCCTACGAGTGTGCCCAACCTCACGCCGACCGGCGAGATGAACCCGGAGACCTACGTCGGGTACGAGCGACTGCAGTACCTCGTGCCGAGCGGCACCGTCGCGGAGAACGCGCCCGCCGTCTACAACTTCCCGACGACGCTGCCGCTGGGCGGCATGGGACTTTCAGGGACGTGGACCGAGCATGCGCAGGAGGCAACGGCCGGCGACGGCGCCCAGATGGAGCTCGGCTTCCTTGCCAAGGACGTATACCTCGTGCTCGGCGGGAGCGGGACCGTCGAGGAGGGCATCAACGGCCGTCATGCCGCGACGATCACGGTCAGCGGGGTGCCGAGGCTCTACACGCTGTACCAGGCCGGCGCGACGAGCACCGGCACTCTGCAGCTGCGCGTCTCGCCTGGCGTGCAGGCTTACGACTTCACGTTCGGCTAGCGTGCGGCCAGGCAGAATCACCGCAGCTGGTTGTCGCAGGGCTGGAGTGAGCCGAGGGCTGAGTAAGCCACGAGACCCCGGCCAAGAGCGGCCTGGGGC
>JBOHCP010000879.1:0-1825 GCA_050698875.1 Streptosporangiaceae bacterium
GGCCCGGGCGCCGCGCAGCGCCGCGGCGAGACTGTCGATGGGGGCGGTGATCAGCGTCGGCGCGAACGATGTCGTCCCGGTCGCCGGCAGTCGCCCCGCCACCGCCGCCCAGCTGCCGGCGTCCGCGGTCTGAAACTCCGCCCCGAAATAGCCATTGACCTGGAGGTCCACGAAGCCGGGCAGCAGGTACCCGGTACCAAGCGTGACGTCGGCCTTGCGTGGTGGCACCCCCGACCCGACCCCGCTGAGCGCACCGCCGGTTAGTTCGACAAACCCCGGGAACGGAACGGGCTCGTTCGCACCGTCGGCCGTGATGACGTGCGCGGCAGCGATCAGCATCCGCAGCGTCAGCGGTCGGCCGCGCTGAGCGGGACGCGGCCGTCGCGGGCCGACGCCGCGGTCCGCCGCAGGAACTCGCGGATCTCGGCGGCCGTCAGGTCCGGTAGCTCCATCATGGCCACGTGTCCGACTCTGGGCAGCACGATGACCCGGCAGTCCGGGAACGTGCGCGCAGCCCGTCCCGACATCGCCGGATTAACGAGCCGATCGTGGCTGCCGTGGATCAGCAGGGTAGGCGCGGTCACCCGGGCCGCGTCGGCCCACAGCGAGGCAGGACCCGGCCGGGTGTACTCCGTCAGCAGGGACCGCGCCGAGCCGTGCAGCGCGTCGACGGCGTACCCGAGCGTGTCCCGGCGGATGACCTCGGCTAGCGCCTCGGCGCGCCGCTCCGGCTGCAGCCTGCCGGGATCGACGTACAGCTCCGCGATCGAGGTGTCGGCGCGCCGTTCCGGCGGGATGCTCTGCATCCTCGTCAGCAGCCACCGGCCAAGACCGGGCAGCGCTACGACGGCCAGCCGCAGCGGCAGCGGCCTCGGCCGCAGGTCGGGCAGCGCGGGCGAGATCAGCGTCAGCGTCCTGACGAGGTCGGGGCGGCGCGCTGCCACCCTGGTGCTGATGGCGCCGCCGAGCGAGTTGCCGACGAGGTGGACTGGCCCGTGGCCGCGCTTGTCGAGCAGCAAGATGACGGCCGCGACCCCGGCGTCCAGGGAGTAGTCACCGTCCCCCGGCGGCGGTGAGAACCCGAAGCCTGGCAGGTCGAGCGCCTCGGCAGCGAACGGCGGCGTGTCCGGCTCGGCACCGGTCGCGGCGGCCGGCCCGCTGAGCAGGCCCATGAGGTCGGTCCAGTTGAGCGCCGAGCCGCCGAGTCCGTGCACGAACAGCGCGGGCTCGGATCCTTCCTGGACGGGGCCGCGGCGCACGAACACGTCGCCGATGTCCAGCCGGACGATCTCGCCTGGCCACGGCAGGACGGGCGCCGCTCCCGCCGGGCTGCTCGGCGCCGTGCCCGCTACCGCAGCGGCCGGGGCATCCTCGGCGGCAAGACCCTCGGCAGGGATAGTCGGATCGGTCACAACAGACCAGCCTACCCGCCGGTACATCGCACCGCCCACTGCCGGAAGCTCGCCCGTAACCCCGCGGCCGGTTGCCGGACAGCGGCCGCGCAGCCGGCACCGGCGGGCCGGATCATGGCCGCCAGAGCGCACGTCACGACCCACGATGGTCGTCGTCGCAACGACACCGCCCGGTGCGCCGCGGCACGGGGCCGGACTCGGTCAGCTCGCCCTGCGCGTCCGCCGCTGCGCTGGTTTCGCCGCGTCCGCGTCCCCGTCGGCCGCGGACTTATCACTCTTTTTCGACCCGGTCTTACCTTTCGCCGGGTCGTCGGCGGCTGCCTTGGCGGGCCGGCGCGTGCGCGGGCCGTCCGCTGCCGCGGCGCCCTTCCCGGCGCGGGCCTTGGCCGGGGCCGGGGCGGTCTCCGGGGCCG
>JBOHCP010000880.1:0-1822 GCA_050698875.1 Streptosporangiaceae bacterium
GCCCAGCCCGCCTCGGCCACCAGCCGGGCCGCGAGCGCGCCGCGCAGCCCGGCCCGCGCCGCCTTCTGGCCGAGCGGGGTCAGGCCGGCGTCGCGGGCGTAGGACTCCAGCAGCACCGCCAGCCCGTCGCTGTAGTCGTCGGCCCCGAAGTCGGTCAGGCCCGTCCGCCGTGCGGCCGATGCGTGCAGGTCCGCGGCCGAGCCGACACCGTCGCTGCCCGCACCGTCCGGTCCCGCCCTGACTGTCATGGCCGACGCTAGTGGTGGTACTCGCCGCCGTTGACGTCCAGGCACTGGCCGGTGATCGCGCGCGCGAGCGGCGAGGCGAGGAACAGCACCGCGTCGGCGACCTCGTCCGGCTCAGGCAGCCGACGCAGGTCGGTCGCCGCGGCGGTCTCGGCGTAGATGTCGTCGACGCTCACGCCGCGCTTGTGGCCGAGATAGCCGAAGTACCACTTCAGCGACTCGCCCCAGATGTGGCCGGGCGCCACCGAGTTCACCCGGATGCCCTGCGGCCCGAGCTCGGTGGCCAGGCTCTGCGCCATGGCCAGCAGCGACGCCTTCGCTATCTTGTACGGCCCCATGGTGCGCTGGGAGAACCGCACGACCATGGAGTTGACGAGCACCACGGCGCCGGCCGTGGCGGCCAGCGCCGAGATGAACAGCCGGGTCAGCCGCAGCGCAGCGATCACGTTGTCATCGAACCCGGCCGCCACGGCGGCAAGGTCGACCGTGCCGAGGTCCTTGATGGGCGGCATCACCAGCGCGTTGTACACCAGCGCGTCGACCCGGCCGAACTCGCTCACCGCCGCCTCGGCGAGGCGCCCGGCGTCGGCAGCCGCGGTGAGATCGGTCGGCACGACCAGCGCCCGGCGGCCGAGACCCGCGATCTCCTTGGCCACTTCCTCGAGCCGGGACGCGGTCCGCGCGGCGAGCACCACGTCGGCGCCCGCCGCGGCGCCGCGCACCGCGATCTGGCGGCCGAGGTCCGGGCCCACCCCGGCGACCACGATCACCCGATCGGCCAGGAAACCTGCCATCAGCTCACCGTCCTTGTGCAGCCGGCCCTGGCGATCGCGGCCATCAGCCGACCATCCGATCGGCGACGGCCGCCTGCCGCGCCGCGATCCGCGCCGTGTACTCGGCCGGAGTGATCCTGGCGCGCGGGTAATAGGGCAGCGCCGCCGGCAGCTCCGAGGCAGGCACGACGCGCACGCCCGGACCGTCCGCGGGCCGAAGGTCCCTGGTCAGTCGCTGCCAGCGGATCTGCAGGTAGCCGCGGGTCCGCCCGGTCAGCTCCAGCCAGTTGCAGACGCCGGGGTCGCGCTCGCTGAGCACGAACCGGAGCATCCCGTCCGGGTCGGTGCGCGCCTGATCGGCGGTGAGGCTGGTCTGGTGGTTGATGTAGTCGAGCGAGATGTACCACAGGCTGCCAAGCTGGATGCCCTGATAGGGCGCGACGCCCTTGCCCGCGTTGGGCACGGTCACGATCATCGCCTGGTCGGGAGTCAGCTCGAAGTGGCCAGCCGAGGAGAACTGCGTCGCCAGCCCGCCGGGGGTGCGCCGCGGCGGCGTCAGCGTGTTGACCGGCTCGCTGAGGTAGAACCACTCGGGGAAGGCGAGGAACGTCCGCAGCCGGGACAGCAGGATCTTGCCGGCCACGCCGTAGCGCCTGGCCGCCTGCGCCTCGTCGGGCGGCGGCGGCGCGGCCCCGATCGTGTCGGCGCGCTGCATGCGCACCGTGCCGCGCCGCTCGGCGGTCCAGTCGCTGTACACCTCGCGAACGGCGAGCATCGCCGCGGCCGGGCCGAGCGGCACGTAGC
>JBOHCP010000881.1:0-1820 GCA_050698875.1 Streptosporangiaceae bacterium
CCGTAGTGACTCATAGGGCGGGACGACGTTCAAGATCCTGGCGAGGGAGTTGCGCTCATCCTTGAGGGCGTACATGACCGATGAGATGAACACGCGCATTATCGCACGATAGCCGGTGGCCGCAACGCTCTGGCGGACCGACCTCGCAGGCGGTTCGCTACAGGGCTGAGTACGCTCGGCTCATGGAGTTGCCCCATTTCACGCATCGCGATCAGACCGTTCGCGGACCGCGACGAGTACGTGTGCCGGGCCGAGATGACATCGGCGAGGTGATAGACGGAGGTAAGAACTTCGGAACAAACCCGAGCATCTATTGCCTAGGGATCCACTTTCCGAGCACTGGTGAATGCGTCTACTATGACAGTAAGCGCGTGCAGTACGTGGATGATCAATAACTGAGCCAAGAGGCGTTGCCGCCGAGTTGTGAGATAGCCCGCCATCCATGGAACACGCGATCTAGCGGACTCGGAATTCGTCCTTCGCGCTTCGCGCTAGGTTCAGAGCAAATCTGGGCCTTCGAAGTTAACCGGGATCGGGTTGCCGGTTGGTTACCAGGCGTGTCTTCTTTCCGTTTGTGGTGCGTGGCTGGCGGGTGCCGCGGGTGCAGGCGATGCGGACGCGCCGACGCTGGTTCGCCGGGTTGCGGAACCCGTAGGCCATGCGGGCCTCGAGTTTGGCGAGCCGGTTCAGGCTTTCGGAGGTGGCGTTGGTGACTCCGGTGATCACGGCGGTGACGATCTGGTCTTCCCATCGGGAGATCGTGCTGGCAAGGACGGCCAGTTCGGGGATGTCCTCGTGCTGGGCGCACCAGTCGTAGAAGACCCAGAGCCGGTCGCGGACCTGCCGCTCGCACGGAGTGGATCCGGTGACGCGGGCGCGGAGCTTCAGCGCGTCGCGCAGTTTCTCCTTGGCGATCCAGGCGAGGGCGATCTGCTGGCCGTCAGGGTCGCTGTCCAGGGTGTTGATGATCTTCGCGAACTGGTCCGGGGACAGGGTCTCCAGGTTGCGTTCTATCAGGTGCTTGATGCCGTACTCGGGGTCGCCGGAACGGCCGCGGCGCCCGTATTTGTCCCGGATGGCGCGGCGGCGCACGTCGCCGAGGGTCTTGACGGCCAGCTGCACGACGTGGAACAGGTCGACGGCGACCTGGGCGCCCGGGAGCATCCGGCGCACTGCCGACAGGTAGATGCTGCACATGTCGATCGCGACGACCTGCACGGCGTCCCGCCAGGCCGGCGTGGCGCCGGCCAGCCAGTACGCGGCGTCACCGGCGGTGCGGCCCTCGGCCTGGCCCAGCATGCCCTGCTTCCCGGACAGGTCGTAGAAGCAGGTATGCCACCGGTCCGCCAGCTGCACGTACTCCCCGGTCTGTTCGTCGCGCCGCCACCGGGGCCTGCCGCGCCGGTGCTCGTCAATGCCCAGGTGCGCGACCGGAGCAGCGGGCTCGCCCAGGACCCGGTCCGCGGCGGCGGCGAACGCGTCATGGGCCGGCGGCCAGGAGATCCCGGCGTGCCGGGCCGCCTCCGCCGGGGTGATCCCGCGGTCGGTGACCTCGCTGGCGGCCTGCTCCCGCAGCCGCCCGGTGATCCGGCACCGTGGCGGGACGGCCGGCAGCCATTCCGTGAACGTCCCGCGCGCACAGGCCTCTGCCGCGCATTTCCACCGCCGCTTGACCCACCGCAGGTCCACCGGGTCGCCGGCCCGGCGCACGTCCTGGCTGTGTCAACCTGAACTGGCCCCACTGTTCTACTCAGGTCTGGCCCCACTCTGGCCGGCTTGAGTTGCGGTAGTTCTCCTCAGATCTGGCCCCACCGGGAGAG
>JBOHCP010000882.1:0-1815 GCA_050698875.1 Streptosporangiaceae bacterium
TTCACTCGCGCGTTCGCCAGAGCCTCCCACGCCGGAAGATCACCTTACCCGGAGATCCCATACCTCCCGTAACACACGACTGCCCGTTACACCCCATTGCCTCCACCGGCTGCGATCAAGACGTCCTGATGGTAGGCATCAGCTGCGTACACATCAAAGTAACCATACGGGTCGAAGTTATATGGCCCTTCTTCGGTGGCATCAGGTGCGGCGCTGGCCTGCGGAGCGGCTGACGCAGACGCGGCGAGGTTCTGTCCCGGCACAACCGGGCCCAGGGAGATGACCCCTGCAGGCAGGGAAGGATTTGGCGCCAGCTCAGGGCGTGCTGGTCCGGCTGTCGTGCCAGGCGCGACCTGTGGTGGTGGTGGCACTGGAGTTGCATTTGGTGTGGTCGTTGGTGTCGGGGTCGTTGGGGCCGTTGGCGTCGGCGCCGGGGTCGTTGGCGACGGCGCTGGACTTGCGGCACTCGCGGACGCGGCCGGAATGGTCACTGCGGCTGCCGTGACAATTGATGCCAGGCCAATCAGGAGGGAGATGCGTCGATTGGATAACATGCTGGCTTGTCTTTCCGTGGCCCAGAACCGGCGCATTTGTACACGAATTATGGAAGCTGGGGCACTAACTAAGGTTGTAGTTGTCCATTACCACGCTCAGGAGCTAGTGTCAAGACCGCTATGGCCTCGTGGATCGCCGGTGTGCCCGATACGCCGCGAGACTCGCGGTGTCCGGGGCGCTGCGCGCGAAGAACACTGCCTGCGTGGTTATTACATTCTGGTCGGATTGTGGCTGCACGCGCAGATCTAGGCCTTGAACTGCGGAAACAGCCTAAAGGACTTGGCGCCGCGGCGGCGTCAGGGCATGCCTAATAGGCGGGCGGCTGCCGTGGCCTGCCTGCTGAGTCCGGCCGCATCATTCTGACCGCCGCCAGGCTCGGCGCCATCGACCTGAAGCCGACCGCAATCGCCGGACCGCTCTGCGACGCCATCGCCTCAGGGCGTGACCTGTTCACGCTGCCGGATCTGCGATCCGCCCCGGCCGCGCAGCTACTGCGCTGGACCTGAAGGCCAGCGCTCTTGCTCTGCCGGAGCCCATCGTCCGGCTGTCCGGCGGCGGCAGCCCCGCTCTGGGCAGCCATGGTGGCGATTTACAAGCACAAGAACCCTCGTGGTGGGCTGGGATCAACGCGCACGCTGACAAACTCGCGCCACGGCGAGCATCGTGTCCGCCGCATGACGGATCTGGCGTGGTCAGCTGCTGTCCCTGACGAGCACGTCGAGCATCTCGCGCATCGGTTCGGGATCGCCACGCATTATTGCGGCGGAGGCCTCGACGTTGCGGGCGGGATCAAGGTGCTGCCAGGCGAGCGTGAACCCGGCGTCGCGGGCGAGCTGCCCGAAGAAGGCACGCTGCGCCCGCCCGTTGCCCTCGCGGAACGGATGCAGGGCGTTGACCTCGCCCAGGTAATGGGCCAGCCTCCCGACGAACGCGTAGGGGCGCAGGCCGCGCAGGCAATCCTCGTCGTGCAGTTCGCGGAACATAGCGGCTGCGGACGAATCTATGTACTGCGGGAGGCAGAACGTAGTGCCCTTGGCGATCGCCACCGTCCGGATCTGACCGGCCCACTCGTAGATCTCGCCGAAAATCCGCTTATGGATCTCCTGCAGGTGAGGCAGATCGTAGCTGGGGGAAACGGGCGACTCGTCCAGCAGGATCAGGGCCGCGTGGGTGATCTCCCGCTCTGCGGCCTCGAGTTCGGCGGCGGTGCCCAGCCCGAGCTTGTTGTAAAGGACTCCGGTAACCGGATCACTGTACGGG
>JBOHCP010000883.1:0-1803 GCA_050698875.1 Streptosporangiaceae bacterium
TCGAGGATCACGCGCGCTGGATCGAGCTGCGAGCGGCGGCTGACTGGCCGGGCTGGCTGGTCGTTCCCCTCACGATCGTGGCAATGGACGCCGCCAACTGGCTGGCCCACTATGCCGATCACCGGCTAGGTCCCCTCTGGCGCTTCCACGCGCTGCACCACAGCCAGGAGGAGCTGAGTGTCCTCAGCTCCTTCCGTGCCCATCCGCTCATGCACACGACCGGGTTCCTGCTGGCAACTGTGCCGGTAGTGGCGCTGATGCCCACCCGCGCGATCGCCCCAGTGCTGATTACCAGTTATGTGTGCGTCGGCACTCTCCAGCACGCCAATCTGCGGTGGACCTTCGGCCCGGTGGGCAGGATCATCGTGAGCCCGGTCTACCACCGGCTGCATCACGACCGCGAGACTCAGCGCGTCAACCTCGGCGTCGTGCTGACAATATGGGACGTCCTGTCCGGCTGTGCCGTCTTCCCGGCCCGCGGCGCTGCCGCGGGAGCTACCGGCCTCGCCGGACGGCCCGTGCCGGTGGAGCAAGCAGCGGCAGCGGCGCCGGTCCTGTTGCTGCTCGGCGAGCAGCTCATTGAGCCGTTCCAGGCGGCTCCGCACCGCCGGACGGCTAGCACTCACGGCAGCTGACCGCGCACCGGCAGCTGACCGGCGCGTCGCCCTGCGCGGCGCGCGAACCACGGCTGGCGAGCGGCACAATGACGGCATGGCAAGACGCAGCACGACAACCCCATCCGCTGGTGGCCGCGGCCGCGGCGGCCGCGGCGGCCCCGGTCCCGGCGCTGGGGACGGCATCGACACCGATGCCGAGTTCGAGGAGAACATCGTCGACATCGACGTCACCGAGGAGATGCGCGGCAGCTACCTGGAGTACGCGTACTCAGTGATCTACCAGCGCGCGCTGCCGGACGCGCGAGACGGGCTGAAGCCGGTCCAGCGCCGCATTCTGTACATGATGAGAGAGATGGGGCTGCGGCCCGACCGCTCGCATGTCAAGTGCGCCCAGGTTGTCGGTGCCGTCATGGGCCGCCTGCACCCGCACGGCGACAGCGCGATCTACGACGCACTGGCCCGGATGGCGCAGCCCTGGGCGATGCGGCTGCCGCTCGTCGACGGGCACGGCAACTTCGGCTCCCTCGGCGGCGAGGACCCGCCGGCGGCGATGCGCTACACCGAGGCGCGGATGGCGCCGGCCGCGCTGGCCATGACGGATTCCCTCGACGAGGACACCGTCGACTTCATCCCGAACTACGCCGGCACCGAGACGCAGCCCGAGGTGCTGCCGGCCGCGTTCCCCAGCCTGCTGGTCAACGGTGCATCGGGGATCGCGGTGGGGATGGCCACCAACATGGCGCCGCACAACCTCGGCGAGGTGGTCGCGGCCGCCCGGCACCTGATCGCTCATCCCGACGCCGACCTCGACACGCTGATGCGGTTCGTGCCGGGCCCGGACCTGCCGACTGGCGGGAAGATCGTCGGGCTCGACGGGATCAGGGAGGCCTATCAGAGTGGCCGCGGCGTGTTCCGCACCAGGGCCGCGGCCAGGATCGAGAAGCTCACTCCGCGACGCTCCGGGATTGTGGTCACCGAGCTGCCCTACGGCGTCGGCCCGGAGAAGGTGATCACCCGGATCAAGGACCTCGTGCAGGCCAAGAAGCTGGGCGGCGTGGCGGACCTCAAGGATCTCACCGACATGCGCAACGGACTGCGGCTGGTGATCGAGATCCGGTCGGGGTTCGTGCCCGAGGCCGTGCTGGCAGAGCTGTACCGGCTGACGCCCATGGAGGAGACGTTCGGC
>JBOHCP010000884.1:0-1790 GCA_050698875.1 Streptosporangiaceae bacterium
GCGGACGACGGCGCACCGGCAGCGCAGCGCCGAAATCCGTGCCTGGGCAAAGCACAGCGGAGTAGAAGTCAGCGACCGCGGCCGCATTCCGGCGAACGTTATCGCTAAATACGAAGCGAATCACTAGGGTGCTCAGCCGGCGAGCGCGACGGCATCAGGCCGCCGGCTCGCCCGCGCCAGGCATGCCTGCCGGGCCCGCCTGGTCGGCGGCGCCCCTGGCGGGCACTGCCGCGGGGGGCCGGTCGGGGATGAGCAGCACGGCGGCAGCGAGCGCCTGGGCGTTGGGCAGCAGCAGTTGGCCCTGGGCGGTCTCCAGCCGCACGTAGGCCAGGCTCAGGTCGGTGACGACGCCTTCGATTTCGCCGGATAGCGCGCCGGACCGGAAGCGCACGTGGTCGCCCACCCGGAACGGGCTGGCGAAGAGCAGCACCAGCCCGGCAAACAGATTGCCCAGCGACTGCTGCGCCGCGATCCCGAGGAGCACGCCGGTGACGGCGCCGCCGACCAGGAGCTTGTCCGGCTTAACGTCGAGGAGGTACAGGGAGATCGTCGCGATGGCGAACACACCGGCCAGCAGCAGCACGTACCGGATAATTCCGGCGTGCGCCTGGCCGACCAGCGGCTGCAGGCCCGACCGGGCTCGGGTGGACAGCCCGAGCGCGGCCGTCATGCCGAAGACGACGAACGCGACCACCCCGCAGAGCCAGACGATCTTCTGCGTGTGGTCGCCCGACGCGCTGAAGACTCGGTAGCCGGACGCGCCTGAGAACTCGGCGGCGAGCGCTCCGGCAATGGCGAGGATCAGCGCGACAATGGACCGCCACGGCCTCGCCCTGGCCCGGACCTTGGTCATCGCCCTGGCCAAGTCCAGCTGACGACGTTCCTGGAGATCCATTACTCCACGTTATCGGGGCACGCAGGTCGGGCGTCCCGCTGACACTGTGACCAGCTGCACGCCGGAGCCCGGGACCACGAGGTCCCGGGCTCCGGCTGCGGTCGTTACTGCGACGACAGCTACATGTCGAACAGCGGCTTGCCCACCGGCACGACGACCCGGCCCTTCATGCCGTTGATGACGCCGGCCGCCGAGGTGTACCAGGCAACCAGGGCCGTGATGACGGCGACATACCCGCCGGCCTTGCCGATCGTAGAGTTCCCGGCGAAACTGCCGATGAACACCAGGATCTCCGTGATCTCCAGGGTCAGGAAGACACCGAAGACGGCCATGTTGAGCTGCGAGCTGAAGATCAGCATGTAGGTGTTGAAGATCGCGAAAGCCAGGAAGATCCAGCCCAGGTCCTTGTCGGTGGACGAGGCGTGGGAAAGCAGGACCCACAGGCCGAGGCCGATCCAGAACCCTCCGTAGCTTCCGAACGCCGTCGCGCCGAACACGTTCCGGTTTCTGAACTCCCACATGCCGGCCAGCAGCTGGGCCAGGCCGCCGTAGGCAAGGGCATAGCCAATCCAGCTGAGCCCGGAGCTGTTGTTTGCCCAGCCGGCGCTGGTTACGCCCAGTAGGAACGTGGTCAGCGCGAACGCTGCGAGCCCGAGCGGCAAGGGATCCGCTATGCCGGTGCCCGCGACGGCAGGTGCGGGAGCATCGTCTGTGGTGCTCAAATGTCTCCTCCTGTGGGGCGTGCCTGCCCGGCACGAGCACGCTGCTGGGGCAAGGCAGGCGTGGTGGATAGTCGAAGGCCGCGAGCGCCAGCTGGCCGTGCGGTGCGTCCCGCCAGCCGGGTTAACCCGGCTGGCCGCGTCCTGCCGTGGGCAGGCACCGCTATGCGCATGGT
>JBOHCP010000885.1:0-1763 GCA_050698875.1 Streptosporangiaceae bacterium
GGCACGGCAGCAGGTCGAATGATGGTTCAGATGCTCGGCGTCTTTGCCGAGTTCGAGCGGGCCACTTTGATCGACCGCGTGGTCGCGGGCATGGAGCGTAAGGCCGCTCGCGGCGAGTGGCTCGGCGGACCTCCGCCCTATGGCTACAGCCTCAACCGCGAGACCTTTCTCCTCGAGCCTAACGAGACCGAGGCGCCAGTCATACGCCTGATCTTCGACCTCTACACAAGGAGACGTCTCGGCGCGCGCGGAGTGGCCAGTTACCTGTCACGGCACGGCAATCGGTCGCGGCCGGGGCAGCTATGGAGCCACGTCAGCGTTCTGAAAGTCCTTCGCAACCCTAACTACGTGGGCAAGATCGCCTTCCGCGGTTCGCAGTACGAGGCGCCTCACACTGCGCTGATCGCGACTGAGACGTTCGCCAAGGCCCAAGTTCTTCTGCAAGAGCGCGGCGAGGATGCGTCTAAGGGGTTCGCAAGAATTACCTAGACAATTAGGGGATGTCATGATACGGTCAGTCCGTGGATGCGGTGGCGGCGATTGCGTCGCGGTATGCCGCACTTTCACCGCATCTGAATGAGCGCGATCGACGTCTCTTTGCTGGTGCTGAAGCGCGTTCGTTGGGCCGGGGTGGTGTGTCGATGGTGACGCGTGCGACGGGTATCTCGCGCCAGACCGTACACAACGCGCTGAAGGAATTGGCTGCACCACCGGTGCTGGATGGGCGCGTGCGTCGAGCGGGAGCTGGTCGTAAGCGCCTGCGTGATCGCGACCCTGAGCTCGAAGCCGCACTCGATGCACTGATCGATCCGGATGTGCGCGGTGATCCTGAGTCGCCGCTTCGCTGGACTTGCAAGAGCACCGGGCAGCTTGCACTGGCTCTGACTCGGGGCGGTCATCCAGTGAGCGCCAGCACGGTGGGGACGATGCTGAATGAAGCCGGCTACAGCCTGCAGGCGAACGCGAAAACCAAAGAGGGTGGACAACACCCCGATCGCGATGCCCAGTTCCGCTATCTCAACGAGCAGGTACGCCAATTCAGAGACGCCGGGCTGCCGGTGATATCGGTGGACGCCAAGAAGAAAGAGCTCGTCGGCGAATTCAAAAATGTCGGTCGAGAGTGGGAGCCGAAGGGGCAACCGGTGCCGGTCCGGCTCCACGACTTCATCGTCCCCGAGCTCGGCAAGGCGATTCCGTATGGCATCTACGACATCGCGCGCAACGTCGGTTGGGTCAACGTGGGCCAGGACCACGAGACCGCCATGTTCGCGGTCGAGAGCCTGCGCCGATGGTGGAGGGACGACGGGGCATTGGCCTACCCGCAGGCCGACCAGCTGCTGATCAGCGCCGATGGTGGCGGCAGCAATGGCTACCGGGTTCGGCTTTGGAAGTACGAACTCTGGCGCTTCGCGAAGGAGACAGGCCTTGCTGTCACCGTGTGTCACCTGCCACCTGGGACGAGCAAGTGGAACAAGATCGAGCACCGCCTGTTCTCGCACATCAGCATGAACTGGCGAGGACGTCCGCTGGTCAGCCACGAGGTTGTCGTCGAGCTGATCGCGGCGACCACGACCAAGCACGGGCTCAAGGTTCACGCCCAACGCGACCTCGGGAGCTACCCGACCGACGTAACCGTGTCCGATGCCGAAATCAGCAGCATCAGCCTGCGACCGCACGCCTTCCACGGCGAATGGAACTACTGCCTCGACCCACATGCAGGTCGCCGTCAACCGTCAGGGTTATTTCGCTGAGGGCCCTAACTG
>JBOHCP010000886.1:0-1758 GCA_050698875.1 Streptosporangiaceae bacterium
CACCGATAACCGAACCTGCCTCGCAGCAGGCCAGACCGTCCGCGGAGACGCCGCCCGCGTCACTCGCTTGTTCAGCGGCGTCCTAGCCGCCGCCGCAGTGGCGATCGACGCCGCGCCCGTCAAGGGCGTGCTCAAACTTCCGGTGTCCGCCCTGCGAGTCGCATCCATCGCGCTGCGCAAACCAGCAAACCGCAACCTAGCGATATCGCTCACCCCGGAACAGTTCCGGTACGGCTTCGGGAACGCGCTGCCCCCGGAGGAATCAGCGGACCTCTACGACCGCTGGACAGTGCCATCACCGGCCAGGCCGTTGTTCCAAGCTGCACTGGCAAACTTCACCCCGCGGTCGCCAGCGAAGGTGAACACCGGAAACAAGACTCGGGGGCCGTTGCTGCTCACGGCCGGGGGCCAGGATCACACCGTACCGGCGGCCATCACGACGTCAACCCGCAAGCTCTACCACAAGTCACCGGCCATCACCGACTTCATCGAATTCCCGGATCGCGGCCATTCGCTGACGATCGACCACGGCCGGCGTGAGGTCGCGCAAGCAGTCCTGGACTGGCTCAGCCGACGGTCGCTCTAGTCTGCGGCACCGGCGCCGGCCTTCTCCGCCGGCCTTGTCGTAGCAACGCGAGGTCATGCCGATCGATGAGCGGGCACACTCGCCGCGATGGGCCTGGCTGTCGATCCACTGGGCGATCAGTGGTTGCAGGGACCCTGTCAGGCGCGAGGACGGGGCTTCGCCCCACGCCCGATCCCAGGATCACTGCCCCGCGTCCCCGATTCAGGTCGATGCGCAGACCCGCGTGGTCAGACCCAGGCCGAGGCATATCTTGCTCTAGCGTGGCGGGTCTCCATCGATCAGACGGTCGCGTCGGGCAGGAGCTCCCGGACCTCTTGCGCACAGCGGCACGCGACGGCGATCTTGGCAGCCCACTCCAGCGCCTCCTCGCGTGAGGGCACGTCGACGACCGCGAACCCGCCGATGACCTCCTTGGTCTCCGGGTACGGGCCGTCGGTGACCATACCGTCGGTGGCCACGACGCTCGCCCGCTGGCTTTCCAATCCGGCGCCGAAAACCCACAAGTCGGCGTCCTCGGCGTCCTGGACCACCTTGAGCGCGGCCTTGGCCACATCGGGCATGTCCTCGTCGGGGATGTGGTCCATCGCGCCGTCGTCGAACGAGATCAGGTACCGCGTCATCCCATGACTCCCTTGTCCCGGCGGCCTACTCCGGCCGCCTCTTAACTCATATACGAACGACTCGCTCCGGATCCGACACTCCGCCAGAAGAAACTTCTCGCGGGACCTCCGCCGGTTCGGCCCCGCGGGCGTCATGTCGCCCCCGTTCGCGGAGATCATCGCCGCTGCCACCGGCCGCGAGTAGTTCAACCGCGCACTCTGCTGCCGCAATGCGCGGCCCTGGGGTTCGTGGACCTGAGCGGGCGGAGGAACTCACGCAGCTCGCTGGCGACCTGGCCGGGTTCTCGTGCGCCATGAAATGCCCGCCGCGCTGCGGGGTGGTCCAGTGCCGCAGGTCCGTGAAGAGCCGCTCGGCGAGGCTCCTGGGGAAGTTCGCGTAAGCGGGCTCGTTGCTCAAGGTGACGGCGCCGGGAACCGTGATCTGCGGGACACGCTCGTTCAGCGGGTAGTTGTAATACTGCCGGAAGGACGAACCAATCGTGGCGGTGGCCCAGTACAAGGTCGCGACCGTCAGCAGGGTGCCCTTGTCCCAGCGGGTCTCCAGGTCCCCGC
>JBOHCP010000887.1:0-1723 GCA_050698875.1 Streptosporangiaceae bacterium
CGCCGGTTCAAATCCGGTCGGGGCTACTTGAGAACTACCAGGTCAAGGACCTGATCGCTGATCACAGTGGTCAGGCCTTGATCATTTGTCCGTGGTTTGTCCGCGAGATCTCGCGTCACCGACTGGCATCAGGCGCCATGAAGAGGGGATTATCGGCCCGTCGGCGGCAGCCGAGTGCGGGGTGACGCGGACAACGCGCGGTTGTGGACGTGCTGTTCTGGGTCGCGAAGGGAGTCAGTTCTGGCACATACGACGATCACGGACTGGCGGCGCGGCACCGCAGGGTCCGCGTGCAGCGAGGTGCGCAGGATCCTCTGCGGGGGCTCGCAAGGGTACGCGCGCCCACCGGGTGACGCGCACCGCAGCGACTGCTAGTCGGCACGAGGCCGCGTGAGGTCGGAAGGGCAGGCGGTTTTGGCGGGACGTTCTGGATCGCTACTGGCTGAGACGGGAAGAGCTTCGCGGACTGCTCAGTGATGGAGACCAGGCTGCACGTCGTGCCATGATCCTCCATCAGCCGTCGCTGCTGGACGGACAGGGGGCCGCGGTGCGGCGTTTAACGCAAGCGAGTGCGGCGGTGCCGAATGATGCGTTAGACGATTAGGACGATCACCTTGAGTAAGCGCCAGTGGATGGTGTGCCTGTCCTCGTGCCGGGCCGCTTTCCCCTGGCTGCGCCGCCGACATCAGTCGGCCTTCTGGCGGTGCTATTCGCTGTCCGGCCGGGGTGTCTAGTGGCTTTAGCGCTGCTTGCTGACCCGGAGGATGTGCCGTTCCTGCCCGTCGAGGCCGAGGTGTACTGGGTACGCACGATGATTCTCTGGAGTGCTGACAAGAAACCCACACGGCCGGTCGTGGTTATCGAGGCGCCACCGACGAGCCTGGGTCGTGTGCTGGTCGTGACCCGGACGACAGACGTCAAGCGGCGGGGCGTGCCTCATGACGCCATGCCGGAGATCGGGCTTTCGCGCTGCGGCGTATTCGCTGACTTCGGGTCCGCTGAGGCGACGCTATGGACCCGACGGAACGCGCGCAGGCTCGGGATCCTGCCGGCGTCGGTATTCCGTCAGGTGCTGGAGCGATTCGGATGAGGGGCGCCTACGACGAGCTTCTTGCGACGGGCTGGCTTGGACCGCAGGGCGCCCGGATGCTGTATCGCGCCGTGCAGACGGTCGCGATCGCCCGGAACTTCCCGCCGCCAGATGGCTATGAGCGCTGGGGCGGTGACGCCGCTATCGACATTGCGCACGATTTCCTTGACGGCGAGCGTGGCCGTAAGCGGATCACGGACCTGGCGATCCGCGCGACGGACGACGCCAGCCTCGAGCGGCTGCTTCATGCCGCAGTGCTTAACTTCCACCGCGATCGAAGCCGGCGCACCGACGTCGGCGCGCTGATCCGCCGGATAGGCGAGGTCCTCGAGCGAAGCGATCTTTTCGAGCATCCGGAAGGCGACCCTTCTCGGTGGTACGTGGTCGGAGGCCCGGCCACGCCGAGCGCCGCACGTCCATCCGTCCTGGCGATTGCAGCGGCCGCGGAGCCAGAGGTCACCACGCCGAGGTGGACGAGCGAACGCCGCCGTGCGCCGCAGGCAGACTTCGCCAGCTTTCAGCGGTTGTGCCAGAGCGTCCTGGTTGCGGCACAGGGTTCCCTCACCACCAGGCAGGTGTGGGAGGCGCTTTCTGCGCGACTCGACCCGCGTCGCATTCCGCTGACTGTGGAGC
>JBOHCP010000888.1:0-1715 GCA_050698875.1 Streptosporangiaceae bacterium
GTGCACTGCTGGCCGGGACAGCCATCAGGAAGCTGTCCGGCAGAGCCCGCGCCGCGGCCTGCTACCCGGCCCCGCTCAACGAGCCGACTCAGGAAGGAACAGACGATCAAGGCGACGCTGAGTGGGATGAGGCAGTCGCCGCGCTCCAGCAGGTCTGGGCAAGGCTCGGGTTCCAGCATTTCCGAGATGGCGTCCACGTGCTCGACCTCAGCCTGGTCACTCTTGATGAAAAGCTCGGGCAGCTCCGCAAGGACGCCGAGCGCTACCGCACGTTCCCGGATTGAAAGACGCCGCATCTCGGGCGACACGCCGAGAACCGCGGCGAACCAAGATTCTTCCCAGTCACACTCGGTTAGTGCCGTGGCTCCCTGCGGCCCGCTGCAACCGGGAGAGCTATCAAGATCATTTCGGTCAAGCCTGTGCCAGGTGCTCGCTCCTGCGGCCAGACCTCGCGCAGCGAAACCGGCTGGAGGAGATCCGGGACAACCTGGGTGACCGCGTCGCCGAAGCCGAACGCGAAGGCTGGCTCGGCGAAGTGGAGGGACTCAAGGTCAGCCTGGCCGGCGCAGACGACAAGCTCGCTCAGATCGATGCCACCCTGCGGCGGCACGCCACCACGGTCCGGCTCGGCATGCCCGCATTCGGTAGCCCTGCCTCCCGCAGCGAACGAGCGGACCAGCGATGAGCGCACCGGACAACACTGCTCAAATGCCCAAGTTCAGAGAAGCCCGCCTGACCTGCCCGCTGTTCATCACCACCGCCGAGTTCCTGCCCGGGCACCGCCGCCAGCTGCAAGCCACCCGCAAGCTGATCGGTAAGGCCGAGGCAGCCGGGCAGCCACGGGTCGCGCAGATGAACCGGGCCGTCGAGACCAGCCTGCTGTCCATCATCAGCGCACTCGACCACACCTTGGATCGCACCGGCTGCAGCACCGGCTGCACATGCCACGACGGCGACGCTGGCCATGCGGGCTGACAACTCTCGCCACCTTGCCGACCCGGCCCGCCGTCGGAGCGAGCAGACCATGCTCCGCGCTCGGCAGGCACTCGCCGAGATACAAAACGCCGGCCGGCCCGTCACGATGACTGCGGCCGCCGCCCGCGCCGGAATCTCCAGGGCATGGCTTTACAGCCAGGCCGAGCTCCGGCAGCAAATCAGCGCGCTGCGCAGCACACCGACCCAGCCTGAATCCCCCCGGCGAGTCCGGAGACTCGATCTGTTGGGAGAGTGTCCGGTATGGGACGAGCAGCGAAGAACTACCCGCGTGAGCTGAAGGATCGCGCCGTGGCCTTGGTGCGCGAGGTACGGCCGGATTACCCGTCGGAGTATGCGGCTATTGAATCGGTTGCCAGGAAGCTGGGTATCGGGACGCCGGAAACCTTGCGGAAATGGATTCGGCAGGCCGAGATCGACTCTGGTGCCCGGCACGGCGTGACGAGCGAGGAGTCAGCCGAGGTGCGTAGGCTCCGCTCGGAGAACCGGGAACTGCGCCGGGCGAACGAGATACTGAAAGCAGCCTCGGTTTTCTTCGCGGCGGAACTCGACCGCCCGCTCCGGTGATCGCCGGGTTCATCGGCGAGAACAAGGACAGGTTCGGAGTCGAGCCGATGTGCGCCCAGCTCGCCGACCTGGGCTGCGCATTCGCCCCGTCCACTTATTACGACGCCCGTAGCCGTCCGCGGTCGCGGCGTGCTGTCCGGGATGAGTATCTCATG
>JBOHCP010000889.1:0-1715 GCA_050698875.1 Streptosporangiaceae bacterium
CGGGCTGCAGCCGCAGCGCCGCCTTCGGGCCGATGCCGCGGAAGCCCTCGACTTCGACCGACCGCAGGTACAGCCCGCCGAGCGGTGCGTCCGCCGTCGGCCCAGCTTGCGGAACCTTGTCGCCCGCGCGCGTCGTGCCGGTGAGCACGGCGTCGAGATCGTCGCCGCCCAGCAGGGCCGCCAGCACCAGATCTGCGGTCCGGCCTAATTGGCCCGATTGATCCAGTTGCGCCGCGATGAGGTCGTCGACACTGGCGTGAACTAGCCCGTTCCCATCCATAGCGTCAGACCGTACTGCGTGCGGTGTGCCAGGGCTCCGGCCGGCGGCGGCGTGTAGACCCGGATGCCGGTCTGCGCGTCTACGGTGCAGCCCTACCAGCGCCGCAGTCCGTGAGTGTCCGCTGAAGCAGGGATGCGCCCGCAACCAGTTGGTGACCGTGATGACTGGCAAGACCTTGATCGTGCTCGCGGCCGCCGTCCTGGCCGCTGGCGTCACTGCCTGCAGGTCGGCGCGGCAGGCGTGTCTTAGCTCGACGGTACATGCTCGGAGAATCAGCAAGGCTTGGTCAGCAAGTCACGGATAGGGAGCCCTGAACGGCACGAGCGTTCTGCCTAGCGCGAAACTGTAGCTGGGGGGATCTATCCTGATTTCGGGTAGTTGACGCATCTCGGTTGCACGCGGACTATCAAGGTTCCTTGCAGCCTCGTGCTAGTCTGATTCCTGTTACTCCCCGCCGTCCTCCGGGTCTGGCGGGGATCTTTTTGTCAGCCTGTAGCCTGGCCGCCATGCCAGGGCGCATCGCCGTCCTGATCGACTTCGAGAACGTCCATCGCGTCGGCCACAAGATGTTTGCCGCTGGTCGGGAAACTTTCCAATGCGTACCCGACCCGGTCAAGCTGGCTGACGTGATCGCGTCACGGCGCAGCCGCGACAGTGCGGCCACAAGCATCCTTGTATTTCGAGGCCGCCCGAACGCCAACTACGAACCGGAGTTTGCCTCTGACCACGACAAGCAAGTTAGTCATGATGCCCCGGGGTGACGCCGCAGCGGCGTGAAAATTGGGCCTCGTGGCCCGCGGTTGCGGGTAGAGCCCGGCTGCGCCGGGCGCTGCCGCGCTGAGTTGGCCTGGTCGGCTGCGGCGCAGCCTAGGCGCGGGCACGGCGTTCTGGGATGCTGTGGCCGCGGTCGTTCGCTGACGTCGTTGCTCCTTGGCGGGCCTGACCCCGGAAGTTAGTCTGACGCTGGGAGCCGATCTTTCAGGGCCGCTGAATGGTGCCTCGAGCCCGCGGACCAGATTTTCCTTTGCCTTCGGCTCCCGCGAACGACCGCGTCCGCAACCGTTGCCCTCTCATCGTAGGAGAGACCGATGCAAGACGCGCAAGATGAGCCGCTGTTCGTGCAGCGGGCCGCCGGCCTGGACATCGCCAAAGCCGAGGTGGAAGTCACCATCCGCGTGCCGTCCGACATCAGCCCCGGCCGCCGCCAGCAGGAGACCCGGACGTTCGGCACCACCCGCCGCCAGCTGGACTCGCTGGCGGACTGGCTGCGCAGCTGGGGCGTGTCCACGGCCGGGATGGAGGCCACTGGCGTAATCCGGGGCCGTGAGAGAGCCGTCTGCCACGATAGGTGAGAGACGTTTGAAGTGGCCGGCGTGTCTGTCGCGGTCAGGTTATCCGGAGCCGCTACGTTACAGCACGTGACGGTGATTAACGC
>JBOHCP010000890.1:0-1709 GCA_050698875.1 Streptosporangiaceae bacterium
ATGCTGCGGGCCGCGCTGGAGGTCATCGTCGAGCGCGGCTACGCCGACACCAGGATCGCCGACGTCGCCGAACGCACCGGCACCAGCCCGGCGCTGGTCATCTACTACTTCAAGACCCGGGACCAGTTGCTGACCGAGGCGATCGGGTACTCAGAAGACACCTGGTACGCCGAGAACCTGCGGCGGATGGAGGAGATCCCCACCGCGGCCGGGCGGCTGGCCGAGCTCGTCGCCATGATCTGCCTGCCCGGCAATCCCGAGCCGCGCAGCTACTGGCTGCTGTGGCTGGACTTTTGGGCCCAGTCGCCGCGGAGCCCGGGGGTGGCCGCGGTGCGGCAGAAGTCCGACGAGCGGTGGCGGGAGACCATCCGCTCCGTCGTGCAGGCCGGCCAGGAGGCCGGCGAGTTCGCGCCCGTGGACGCGGACGACTTCACGATCACGCTGGCGGCCCTGCTCGACGGGCTGGCGGTGCAGATCGCACTCGAGGACCCGGCGGTGCCGCCGCAGCGCACGTACGATCTAGCGATGCGGTTCGCGGCCGGGCAACTGGGGTTTGACTGGAAGCCCGCACCCAAGCGGGCCCGCAAACGCGGCAGGTAACCGGAGGACGAAGGGGTGGAGCCGTGGCCGGAGGGAGCATCGAGCTGTCCGGGCTGACCAAGAGGTTCGCCGAGATCGCGGTCGACAATATCGACCTGACCGTGGCCAGCGGCGAGTTCTTCTCACTGCTTGGCCCTTCGGGCTGCGGCAAGACCACTACCCTGCGGCTGATCGCCGGCTTCGAGCAGCCGACCTCGGGCAAGATACTGCTCGACGGCGCCGACGTCTCCGACGTGCCGCCGCACCGCCGCAACGTCAACACGGTGTTCCAGAGCTACGCGCTGTTCCCGTTCCTTGATGTCCGTGACAACGTGGCGTTCGGGCTCCGGCACCAGGGGGTGGGCAAGGCCGATCTAAGGCGCCGGGTAGACGAGGCCCTCGACCTGGTCAAGATGACCTCGTTCGCGAAGCGACGGCCGGGCCAGCTGTCCGGCGGCCAGCAGCAGCGGGTCGCGCTGGCCCGCGCGCTCGTCCTCAACCCGGCCGTGCTGCTGCTCGACGAGCCGCTCGGCGCGCTCGACGCCAAGCTGCGCCGCTCGCTCAAGGTCGAGCTGAAGGCGCTGCAGGAACGCGTCGGCATCACCTTCCTCTACGTCACCCACGACCAGGAGGAGGCGCTGACCATGTCCGACCGGCTGGCCGTGATGAACGCCGGCCAGATCGTGCAGATCGGCACCCCGCGCCAGGTCTACGAGGAGCCTGCGGACACCTATGTGGCCGACTTCCTCGGCGCCGCCAACCTGATGGAGATCGACGTCGTGACCGCGGGCGCGGGTGCGCTCCGGCTCGGGGACTGGACACTGACCTCGCAGCGGTGCGAGGCGACCGCGACGGGCCGCGCGCACGCGGTGATCAGGCCGGAGCGGGTGCGGATCGAGACGCATGGTTCGGCCGGAGACAACCGGGTGCCAGCCATGGTGGAGCGCGTGGTGTTCCTCGGCGCGTCCACCCAGGTGATGCTGCGGCTGGCGCCGGGCATCCCGCTGCAGGCGCTGATGCAGAACGACGGCTCACGCCCTGACCTGGCGCAGGGCACTCCGGTACATTGCCATCTGCCGCCGGACGCGCTGCGGGTGCTGGCCGCGTCGTCACAGCCGGTTCCGGTGCCC
>JBOHCP010000891.1:0-1706 GCA_050698875.1 Streptosporangiaceae bacterium
CGCGCTGCAGCTGAACCGCCCGCTCCTCGTCGGCTGCGCGCTCGTTTTCGCTGCGAACAGGACTGAACATCCGTGGCATGCCCTGTTCCCTTCGTCAGCAGCCCGGTTCCCTTCGTCAGCAGCCCGGTTCCCTTCGTCAGCAGCCCGCCGTCAGCCGCACCGGGCTGGCGCCGTCGGCCACCAGCCAGCACTGCCCCGCCAGGACGGCGTCCGGGCAATCCTCGCACTATCCGCGGCAGCACGCCGCGCTCAGCACGACAGTCACGCGAAGACAGCGATGGCCACGTTCCTGATCACCTATCACGGCGGTGGCGAGATGCCCGCTGCTGACCGTCTACAGTCTGGACGATGCGGTGGAAAAGGTCTGCAAGCACTCGTTCATCAGCCGGGGCGGCACGCTGCGCGTCGCGGCAGCGGTGGCGCCGTAAACCGCCCCGCCGCCCCGCCCCCCGGCATGAGCTGGCAAATCCGGATGCCTATCGTCCGGATTGCCGGGTACCGTCCCAGTCATGGAGGCTTCGACTAACACGTTTCTGACCGAGCCGCCGGTGGCTGGCAGCGAACTGGACACCCTGCTCGGTACCCTCGAACGGCTGCGCCGGTATCTCGCCTGGAAGTGTGGCAACCTGGACTCGGCTGGGCTGCGGGCGACGCTCGAGCCGTCAACCATGACCCTCGGCGGGCTGCTCAAGCATCTGGCGGGTGTCGAGGACCACTGGTTCTCCGTCAGGCTGCACGGGCGGGATCCGCACCCGCCGTTTGACGCTGCCGACTGGGACGCCGATCGGGACTGGGAGTGGCACTCGGCGGCGCAGGACAGCCCGGAGCAGCTCATGTCGCTGTGGCAGGACTCGGTGGACCGATCTCGGGCGCTGGTGGCCGAGGCCGTCGCCGACGGCGGACTTGACCATCCGGCGGCGTTCACCTGGCCAGATGGCCGGACGCCCAGCCTGCGGCGGCTGATCACGGACATGATCGAGGAGTACGGCCGCCACGTCGGCCACGCCGACCTCATCAGGGAATCGGTCGACGGGCTGGTCGGGGAGGATCCGGGTGACGGCGGCTAGGCCGGCGGCGCCGGGGGCGATCACCGCCGGCGAGCTCACGGTCGTCCCGGCCAACGAGGCGTCGTGGGCAGACCTGCAAGCGATCTTCGGCACCGCCGGGTACATCGGCAGCTGCTCCTGCCAGTACTTCAAGATCCGCGACCGGGACTGGCACGCCACCCCTGACTCGGCCAGGCGCGACCGCTTCCTGGAGCAGACCCAGTGCGGCGATCCCGGCGCCCGCGCCACCACCGGCCTGGTCGGCTACCTCGGGACCGAGCCGGTGGCCTGGGTCGCCGTCGAGCCGCGGACGGCCTATGCGCGGCTGCCGTGGGTGCGCACCGTGTGGCACGGCCGCGACGAGGACAAGGCAGACGGCGGCGTGTGGGCCGTTACCTGCTTCGTGACCCGGACGGGACACCGCAAGCGCGGGATCACCTACGCGCTGGCCGTCGCGACCATTGACTTCGCCAGGCAGCGGGGCGCTCGGGCGCTTGAGGCGTACCCGATGATCGTCAGGCCGGGCGAGGAGGTCAGCTGGGGCGAGCTGTACGTGGGGAGCCGCCAGGTCTTCGCCGAGGCGGGCTTTACCGAGGTCAGCCGGCCCAGTCCGCGCCGCGTGGTGATGCGGATCGACTTCGGCTAGCGCGGTGCATCCGG
>JBOHCP010000892.1:0-1688 GCA_050698875.1 Streptosporangiaceae bacterium
CTCCACGGCAACCGCCATATCACAATCATCGCACGCAGTTCACGAAAAGTAAAAGTTATTTATCGGCAACAGCTAAGCGGATGGCTGAACCGCAGTGTGATCCCCGTGACCCGCGCGGCCTGCGGGCGGACGCGCCGATGCTCGCCGCGTGGCTGGAGTTCACCGCCCGGGCCGACGCGGGCGACCTGCTGCCGATGTCGGTGCCCGGTCACAAGCAGCGGCGGGATCTGGTCGGCGCCGTGATCGCTGGAGACGCGCCGTTTTACGGCGGCCTCGACACGATCAAGCACGCTGACACCCTCCGCGTCGCCGGCGAGCGCCGGGCCGCCGCCCTGTGGGGCGCAGACTGGTGCCGGTTCTCGGTCGCGGGATCGACGCACGGGAACCAGGCGCTCGCGCTGGCGGTTGGTCAGCCGGGCCAGGAAGTGATCATCAACCGGACGTTGCACCGGTCGCTGCTCCTCGGCCTGGTTCTCGCCGGGCTGCAACCAGTCTGGGTCCGGCCGGAAGTCGACGCCGCCTCCGGGCTGCCCGCGGGCGTCGCCGTCGACGCCGTGCGCGATGCGCTGGCCGCGCACCCGGCCGCCTGCGCGGTGTTCCTCGGCGACCCGACGTACGTCGGGACGATCAGCGACCTCGCCGGGCACGCGGCGGTCGCGCACGAGGCAGGCGTCCCGCTGATCGTGGACTCGGCGTGGGCAGCGCATCTCGGATTCCATCCCGAGCTGCCGCCGCACGCCATCGCGGCTGGGGCCGACGCCATGGTGACCAGCGCGCACAAGGCGCTGCCCGCCTACACGCAGGGCGCCCTCGTGCTGGCCAGGACGCGGCTGCTGGACGAGGCGCGGCTGGACCGGGCGTTCGACGCCACGCACACGACCAGCCCAGCCGGGTCGATCATGGCCAGCATCGACGCGGCCAGGGCACTGCTCGCCGCTGACGGCGAATGGCTCTGCGGTCGGCTGATCCGGGCCGTCGCTGCAGCCCGCGAGCGGCTGCGCGCGGTGCCCGGCGTCGATGTGCTGGCCGGGCCCGGTGTCGAGCCGACCAAGCTGGTAGTGCTCCTGGCGGGCGCGGGTGCGCACGGCAACCTGGTCGAGGCCGACATCGTCGCCGCGGGCATGCCGGTCGAGATGGCCGATCGCGACACCATCGTGCCGATCCCGGTGATGGCCGACGACGAAGACCAGCTCGCCGCGTTCACCGACGTGCTCATCGCGGCGATCGAGCGGCACCGCGGGGAGCCGCGCCGGCCAGTGGCCGCGACGTCCTGGACCGTCGCACCTGAGACGGTGCTGGCACCGCGCGAGGCGTTCTTCGCTCCCAACGAGACCGTGCCCGCGGCCGTGGCGATCGGGCGAGTCAGCGCGGAGCTGATCGCGCCGTACCCGCCCGGTGTGCCGGTGCTGGCCCCCGGTGAGCTCATCACCGCTGCGGCAGTCGAGGCGCTGCGCGAGGTGGCTGCCGACGGCGGCCGGATCGCCTACGCGGCCGACCCGAGCCTGCAGACCTTCCAGGTTATCGCCGGGCCGTAGCCGCCGCTGGCTGAGCCGGATTCCTGGCAGCCCCGATCCGCCGCCGGGACGAGCCGCCGTCAGCTCACGTCGCGGCGCACGGTGGTACGCGCCGCGATCATCGCGATCGCAACGGCGATGGCCGCCAGTAGCGCTGTCGCCCCGGCGAACGGC
>JBOHCP010000893.1:0-1663 GCA_050698875.1 Streptosporangiaceae bacterium
CGCTGGATGAGGCCGTTGCGGGCCAGCCTGGACAGGTCGTAGCTGGCCTGGTTCATGCTGTAGGGGCGGTGCAGCAGGCCGGTCATCAAGCCGCGGAGGGTCTTGTTGGTGATGCCGGTGACCGCGAACAGCATGGTGGCGATGGCGCCGGCCAGGGCCTGGACTCGAAGGTCGCCGAACCGCAGTGCGGGCGCCTTCCTGCCCTCGTCAGTGACGGTGGGCCTGGTGATCCGCTCGATGACTGGACTCACAAGTGCCGTGCCCTGGCCGACTGTTTCAGTGTCCAGCAGCCGGCCGTTGATCGCACGTGCCTTGTCCTGCAGTTCGGGCAGGTTGGGCAGCAGCCGGTTGCAGCGCAGGTCTTTCGGGTCGTTGATGACGGTTTCGATGCGCAGCGCGATGCCGTCTTTCAGGTACTGCTTGAGCCGCGAGTTCTTGTAGAACACGTTCAGGGTGACCAGGTCGCAGTACCGGTCGATCTTCGTCTTGAAGCCGCCGTGCGCGGGCGGGATGGTGGGCCGCCCGAGCCGCTGGCCGCGGCGGAACAGCAGCTCGACGTTCTCCGGGCGGCCCAGGTCCATGTTGTCGCACAGCAGCGCCTCGAAGAACGCGCGGGCGTGGACGTCATCGTCGAAGACCAGGGTGCGGGAGGTCTCGACCTGCCGCATCGACAGCTCCCACCAGTACCCGGCGTCCCGGTCGGCGCTGGTCAGCGGGAGCGGCAGCCTGGCCATCCACCGCTCGAAGAAGACCCTGACGTGGCCTGGCCCGAGCCGGTCGCAGATGGCCTGCAGCCCGGCCGGGTCGTCGCAGGAGGCGAACCCGTTGGACAGCGCGGTGAAGCCGATCCCGGCCCGGCCGGCTGCCCGCTCGGAATGCTCATGGCCGTTGAGCCAGATTTTGGCCGGATAGGGGAAGTACGCGCAGACCTTGATGAACCCGGCCCCCCGGAACTCGTCCCAGACATAAAAGTAGTAGCAGGTCACCCGGCGCCCGGCCTTGGCGAAGGAGAACTGCGGAGGCCTGGACGGGTCGGTGTCGCGCTTGCGCGCCTCCCAGACCAGCTGGAACTCCTGCGCCCAGCCGATCGCCACCACCCCGGGCCGGGCATCACGCGCCGCCCGCTCCAGCAGCGGGCGCATCACGTCGATCGTCCGCGTGCCCTTTTTGAACTTGGCCACCGGGATGTCGTTCATCTCAGCGAACCGGGCCACCGCCTGCCGGAAACGAGCGCCGATCTGCTCGAACACCGCCGGGGAGGCGATCGGCATGCCGCGGTGATCGCGCAGGAACGTCACGACCTGGCCCGCTACCTGCAGCGTCGGCACGTAGCCGTTGAGGTAGATGCGGTCCAGGCACTCGATGTCCAGCACCGTGTGACCATCCAGCAGCTCAGGAACCGTGACCACATGAGACATAACGACCGCCCTGCTCAGCTACCATTACGATCCTCAGCCTGAACCATGCAGCACCGCTGAGCAGACAGAACCGTCAATCTTGGCGGTCAGAGGCGGCGCCTCGCTAGATGGCTGGGAGTATTTTGCCGGCACCGTGCACGCGCTTGCGGGCAACAGTGCCCAGCCCCGGCTCGCTTACGCCTACCATCTACCCGGGTCGAGCCGGCTCCAATCCTATCTCGTTGTTAACGTGACCGCGGCGGAAG
>JBOHCP010000894.1:0-1662 GCA_050698875.1 Streptosporangiaceae bacterium
CCGCCCGGGCGCGCATCGCCGCGCCCGGCGCCGTGCCGCTGCTGACGGCCCGCGGCGACTTCGTCGCGGGCGCCGTCATCCGCGCGGTCGGCCATCCGGACGGCCCCCTGACCCGGCTGCCCGCGGACCGGCTGCGCGCGCACCAGGTCGTCATCGGTGGCACCGGCACCGGCAAGACGACGCTCCTGCTCCGGCTGTGGGCCGCGTTCCTGGCTACCGGGCTGCACCGGCACGCCGCCGGCCACGGCGGGCCGCCGCTGCTGGTCGTGCTCGACTGCAAGGGCGGAGCGGACGCCAGGCGGCTCGCGGACCGTACCCGCCGGGTGCTGCGGGATGCTGGGGCGCGGAACGTCGCAGTGTGGCCAGACGAGACACGCCTGTCGCTCTGGAACCTGCCGCCCCGCCAGCTGATCACCACCCTGGTCGACCTGATCGAGCACGGCTCCGGCGGCGCCGCCTACTACGCCGACGTGCTCGAGGCCGTGGTCACGCTCGCCGTCGAGGCGCCCGCCGGGCCACCAGCCAGCACGGCCGACTTCCTGGCCCGGCTCGATCCAGGCTGGCTTCAGCTCGCCCATACCGGATCGCCCGAGCGGCTGGCGCTGGCGTGGTCGGCTGCCCGGCAGGTGTCCGACGTCGCGCTGCGGTACCGTACCCTGTTCCGGCGGCTCGGGCCGGGCCTGGACGGTCCGGGCGATCTGGCGGACGCCGACGCGTGGTACTGCATCCTCGAGGGCACCGCCGAGGTCGCGATCGCCGAGGCCCAGGCCAGGGCCCTGGTCGACCTGCTGGCCAGCTACGTGACCGGCCAGGCCGGGCCGGGGCGGCCGGTCTTGCTCGCGGTCGACGAGTTCAGCGCGGTCGCGCGCCGGCTGCCGATCTGGCAGCTGTACGAGCGCGCTCGGTCACTCGGCCTCACGGTCCAGGTCTCGGCGCAGTCCTGGCACGGACTCGCGGCCAGGGAGGACGATCGCTACCGGATCGCCGCGTCTGCCGAGGGCGGCATCTGGCTGCTGCGCACGCCGCATCCCGACCCGGTCGTCGCCCTCGCCGGGCAGCAGCCGGCGGTGGACACCTCGCGCCAGCTGACCGGGCGGCTGCGGTGGAGCCAGTCAGGAAGCTCGCGGCTCCACCAGGTCCCGGTCGCCGACCCCGACCTCGTTCGCGCTCTCGACGTCGGCCAGGCCGCCTACATCTTTCGCGGTGGCGTGACGTTTACGCAGGTCAAGCGCGTGGTCGCCGGGCCTGCTGCGCTCGGGGCGCCGGGCCGCGGGCAGTGGCCGGCCACCACCGAGGACGCCCGCGGCGCACCGGTCGCGAGCCCGGTGCTGCCCGACGTCACCGCGTTGCTTGACGAAGCGTTCGGGAGCGGGCCATGACCAGCCCGTTCGACGTCCTGGGCCTCAGCGCAGCCAGCGACCCGACCGACGATGACGTGCGCTCAGCCTGGCGGCGGGTGGCCGCGGCGACGCACCCGGACCGGGCCGACGGGGGGGACCCCGCCGCGTTCACCGCTGCGGCCGCCGCGTACACGGCGCTGCGCACCCCGGCGGCCCGCCGCGAGGTGATGGCCGACGAGCGCGACCGGGCGACCGGCCGCGCGGCGAGTGACCCCGTTCCCGCAAGGAACTGGCCGCTCGCCCGGCTGGCAGCGGGCGCGGC
>JBOHCP010000895.1:0-1643 GCA_050698875.1 Streptosporangiaceae bacterium
ACCTATAGTCGTCTCAACCGGGCCATTAGGTCGCCGCCGGTACGACAGGAGGTCTCGTGGCAGAGCGGATTCCTGGTGGCGGCCTGCGGCACGCGATCGGCAGCGGGCCGATGATCCTCGCGCCCGGAGCCTACGACGCCCTCACCGCGCGGCTGGTCGCGAGGCACGGCTTCCCGGCCGTCTACATGACCGGGGCGGGCACGGCGGTCGCGCACGGCTACCCCGACTACGGGCTGCTCACCATGACCGAGATGGTCGACAACGCGGCCCGGATGACCGCGGCCGTCGACATCCCGGTGATCGCCGATGCGGACACGGGCTACGGGAACGAGCTCAACGTGGTCCGCACCGTGCGCGCCTACGCGCGAGCCGGCGTCGCGGCGATCCACATCGAGGACCAGACGTTCCCGAAGCGATGCGGTCACCTCGCTGGGAAGGAGATCGTCGGCCGGGACGCCTGGCTGCGCAAGATCCGCGCCGCGGTGGAATGCCGGCCCGACCCTGAGCTGCTGATCATCGCCCGGACCGACGCGCGCGCGGTGGCGGGCCTGGAAGAGGCGATCGAGCGGGCCAACGCCGCGCTGTCGCACGGGGCGGACGTCGCGTTCGTCGAAGCGCCGCAGACCGTGGAGGAGATCGCCGCGATACCTGCGGCCGTCAGCGGGCCGTGCCTGTTCAACGTCGTGCCCGGCGGCCAGTCACCCATGGTGAGCATCCCCGACCTGCAGGGCTGGGGCTACCGGATCGCGATCTTTCCCAGCCTGCTGACCGATCAGGTCGTCGCTGCCTCCGACCGGGTACTCACCGCGCTGGCAGAGACCGGCGCCGTCGTCAGCTCGCCCGATGACCAAGGCAGCGGACCGGCCGCGCTGTTCCAGCGGGTCGGCGCCGAGGACTGGGACCGCCTGCGCGGGCGCTACGGGGCTTCGCCGGAGAGCTAACTGCTGAGCGGCTCGGGACTCGACGGCCGCGAACCCACTGGCTCATGGTCAGGACTGGACTCGCGGCCGCGGAATGCGGAGGTCTCTACGGCCATGCTGCCCGGCAGCGCGCGGTGCGGACGTGCTCCCCGTCTACCATCCCCTCATGGACGCCGACGCCGAGCTGCGCAGGGCCAGGGAGCAACTGGTCCGCTGCGGTGCGCGGCTGGTGGCGGACGGGCTGGCGGTCGGTGCCGCGGGCAACCTGAGCGTGCGGGTGGGCGACGTGATTGCCATCACGCCGTCGGGGATCGGCTACGACGAACTCCGGCCGTCGGACATCTGCGTGGTGACGCCGGCCGGCGACGAGGTTCAGGCGGCGGAAACGCCGTCGAGCGAGCTGCCCATGCACCTGGCCGTCTACGCGGCCACCGATGCGGGCGCGGTCGTGCACACCCACTCGGCCGAGGTGGTGGCGCTGTCGGCGACGCGCCCCGAGCTGCCCGCCGTCCACTACGCCATCACGAGTCTCGGCGGTCCGGTGCGCGTCGCGAGCTACGTCCGGTTCGGATCAGCGGGGCTGGCCGACGCCGCTGTCGCCGCGCTGGCCGGACGGCAGGCGGCGATCCTGCAGAACCACGGCGCGATCTGCTACGGTGCGACGCTGCCTGCCGCCTATGAGCGGGCCGTGCTGCTGGAGTGGCTGGCCAGGGTGTACCGACT
>JBOHCP010000896.1:0-1639 GCA_050698875.1 Streptosporangiaceae bacterium
CCCTCCCGCTCGATGGCCAGGGCCCGCAGCGCCAGCGCCTGCTCGGTGGCCAGGACCGCGGCCAGGTCGGGAGCATAGCGATCGGCCCAGGTGCTGACCTCGGCGAGGATCTGCTGGCCGGACAGGATGGCGATGTAGTCGGCGCAGATGTCGTCGAGCTTGACCATGTCCACCAGCGGGCCCGCGGTGCCGCATTCGGAGAGCCGGATCGGCGCCGCCAGCGCCTCGGCCAGCGGCATCTCGGCGAGCCGGCCGTTGGCCAGGCCGCGCAGATAGTACTGGACCGCCGGAGCCGGGTAGCCCCGCTCGATGTAGAAGCTCACGGAGGCTTCCGGGTCCCGGCGCTTGGACAGCTTGCGGCGGCTGCCGCCCTCCTGCTTCATCAGCAGCGCGATGTGCGCGTACTGAACCCGCGGGAAGCCGAGGGCGTCGAACAACTGCAGGTGCAGCGGCGCCGAGGAGATCCACTCCTCCCCGCGGATGACCGGGCTGACCCGCATCAGGTGATCGTCCACGGCGTGCGCGAAGTGGTAGGTGGGCAGCCGCAGTTCGGTATTACTGCTCTTCAGGATCACCGCGTCGTTGCGGTTGTCGTCGAGGGACAGCTCGCCGCGGATCGCGTCGCTGAAACTCACCCTGGCTCCCGTGGTTCCCGGGGAGCGGAAGCGCACCACGTAGGGGTCGCCAGCCGCCAGCCGCTTGGCGACCTCTTCCGGATCGGCGTCGCGCCAGATCGCCCACTTGCCGTAGTAGCCGGGCAGCGCGCCGGCCGCCCGCTGCCGCGCGGTGATCTCCTCTAGGTCCTGCTTGGTCGCGAAGCACGGGTAGGCGCGGCCCTGGCGCAACAATTCGCGAACGTAGGTCAGGTAGATCTGCGATCGCGCCGACTGGGAGTAGGGCCCGTAGTGGCCGGTCTGGTCGTCCTCGTCCGGGCCGATGGAGAAGTACGCGAACGCCTCGGCGAACTGGGCCGCGGCGCCCTCGGTGACGCGGGCCTGGTCGGTGTCCTCGAGGCGGACCAGGTAGACGCCGCCTGACTGCCTGGCCACGTCCACGTCGACGGTCGCCGCGTACACGCCGCCGATGTGCAGGTAGCCCGTCGGGCTCGGCGAGAAGCGGGTGACTTGCGCTCCTTCGGGCAGGTCACGGGGTGGGTAGCGGTGCTCCCAGTGCTCCGGCTCGGGCAGGTCAGGCGGGAACAGGGAATCGAGGAGATCTTGGCTGAGCATGAGCGAGCGGCTCCGAACGACGTATGGTCAAGGCCGCAAGCAGCGTACCCCTACCTCAGGCGGCGGTGGGATCGAGCACCGTGACGCTGTCCGATTCGGACGGTTCGGGAACTGGCTGGCCGGCTTCCCTAAGTGGGTGCCTCCGTAAGTTCGTCGGGGGTGTTATGCAGCCTCCGTGAGGTCGGTTTGCCGCGTGGCATCTTGCTTGTCGTGTTCGCTGATGCGGCGGAGCAGGTCCTTGAGGTCGGCGGCGGTGAACTTCCAGTTGAACGGCTTCGCGGTCTGGTCGTAGCGCTGAACGAAGGCGAGCAGGGTTTCGGATAGTTTTTCCAGGCTGTGGAAATCGTTGGGCGAGACGACTTTCTTCTGGATGATCGAGAAGAAGATCTCCACTTGGTTCAGCCAGGACG
>JBOHCP010000897.1:0-1623 GCA_050698875.1 Streptosporangiaceae bacterium
CCGCTCTATATAGGTCCGGATCACCACTGCGTGCTCGGTGTCGAGCACCTCATCCCACACCCTCCCGGCCAACGCCTGCCCCCGTGTCACGTTGCGTTACTGAACGACACCAGACGCAGTCCGGCCCGCATTAGAACGGACACGTCGCAGAAGCTAGACATCGAACCCAAACCTGAAAGCCGGGGAGAGCCCATCTGCAGCGGTCTGGAAGGCGGCGAACGGACGACACTACCCGACGAGTCAGTGAGCGACCAGGTCGGCGCTGGCATCCCGCGGTACATGCCATCCCGCTCGATCGCCTCCGAGCCTGACATGGCGACATGCGTAATCCCGAAGACGGCCAGCACGCCAGCGAGAAATAACACCGCCGCAAGGAAAACGAACACGCTAGCCAATATCATCCAGGAAGGACCTTCCCGGTACGGAACACGATGATCTCGCTGAACCTCAGGCCGTCGACCTGCCAGGCATAACACCCAGGTGCCTTGATCCAGGTATCCCCAGGCGCGTCCCGCCAGCCGTCGATGCCGTTCTCTATCGGCCCTGGCGGGACGACCACCGGAACCACCATCGGCGACGTGTCGAAATCGACGGCGACGTTACTTCTCCCGCTCAGTGACGTCGCCCGAACCACGAACGGACCCTGATAGCCGGGAAAGCTGACCCAGTCGGTCTTGAACGTGAGCCAGCCTTCCGACCGCGACACGTCAGTTACGCCATGCCGCAGATCGCCCTCCATCGCAATGATCGGCTGGACGAGACCTTGCCCCAGGGCTATGCCGCTAGGACCACTAGGGATCGTCACCAGATGGCCTGGCGTACTCGGGCAAGACTGGCCTGGGCGGAGCACAGGGAAGTGCAGTGGGCGCTTCAACGCAGCCGGGATGACGCCAGTTGTGCTCCTTAAAGAACAGACGTCGCTCTCATACGCACAGACCCGCTGGTAGGTGCTCGGCACCAGCCAGCCCTTCGCCGCTAGCGCAGCCGCCGACCGGCTCTCGGTCGCGGTGCCGCTCGTCGCGCGTGTGGTGGCGTGCCCGGCTGACCGGGGAGTTGTACATGCTGTAAGGCCCAGCAGTACCGCAATGCCCAGACAGATGAGCGCACGTCTACGCGGCCGACCAAGCCGCGAGTGGCTGCGACTTATCGCAATGCGTAACCCCAGGGCGGGCATGCGCCAATCCGATCTGATCCCACGCAGAAGGCGGGCATAGATTAGATTGCTCCTTCCCACGGGTAATATCAAGAGCCCAAATCAGGTGCGTGCGGGGTCTTCTGGAGTGGGCTGATCACGCTGTCAGCGCGAGCGCGTTGCAATACTTAGCCTGGTGGATGCACTAGCCCTGAGAATTCACGCGGGCCTGGGCTGGGTGGCGCGGCAATCATGAGAAAGTGCTCCTGAGCTGGGAGGATGTCCCGGTTACACTGCGCAGGCCCGGCAGCCGTGCTGCCAGGGACAGGAGCCGTCCGGGCAACCTGCCGGGCCAAAGCGGCTCTTCAAATTTGATGGGGCACTACACGGGCCCAGCCTGGCTCTCCCCGGCTCTCAGGTATCGGCTGATGGTTCATTCGTAGGGTGATTCGGGACAGAGGCCGCCATGCACGAAGAGGATCATGTTCATC
>JBOHCP010000898.1:0-1607 GCA_050698875.1 Streptosporangiaceae bacterium
CTAGTGGCTCGTGGATCCCGTGTCAGCACTCGCGGCGCGAAAGTGCCAGTGCAGCCCTGAGGGCCCGGACCACGCCGGTACGGTAGCGCCGTGACTGGGCTGGCGGAGATCGGCGTCATTGGCGGTTCGGGGTTCTATGAGTTCTTCGACTCGGCCGATGAGGTGGCGGTCGAGACGCCGTTCGGGCCGCCGAGTGACCCGCTGGTGGTGGGCGACGTGGGCGGCAGGCGGGTGGCGTTCGTCCCCAGGCATGGCCGTGATCACCGGTTCGCGCCACACAAGATCCCCTATCGCGCCAACCTGTGGGCGCTCCGCTCGGTCGGCGTCCGGCAGGTGCTGGCGCCGAGCGCCGTCGGCTCGCTGACCGCCGCTTACGGTCCCGGCACGCTGGCCGTGCCCGATCAGCTCGTGGACCGCACGACCGGCCGGGTGCAGACCTTCTACGACGTGGGCACGGCTGTGCACGTGCAGTTCGCCGATCCCTACTGCCCCGCGCTGCGGGCGAGCGTGATCCAGGCGGCGCAGGCGAGCGACTGGGAGCCCGTGCCGTCCGGCACGCTGGTCGTCATCGAGGGCCCGCGGTTCTCCACCAGGGCCGAGTCCCGCTGGTACGCCGCGCAGGGCTGGACACTGATCGGCATGACCGGGCATCCCGAGGCGATCCTGGCCCGCGAACTGGCGCTGTGTTACACGGCGATCGCGCTGGTCACCGACACCGACGCCGGTGTGGAAGAGGGCGAGGGCGTGACGCACGCCGAGGTGTTCCGCGTGTTCGCGGCCAACGTGGCCGGGCTGCGCGGGTTGATAGCCCAGGTCATCCCCCACCTGCCGGTCGAGCGGACGTGCACGTGCCCGCACGCGCTGGACGGTCTCAAGCTTCCCTTCGAGTTGCCGGGCTAGCCTGGCCTAGCGCCGATCGGGAAAAAGCGGTTCTCGTGTCTGATATAGCTCGCCGCGAGCCCGTCGGCCCGTGCCCTGCCAGGGCAGTGAGCGGCTAGGCTTGGTCCGATCCCCGGAGGAGCCCGCCGGCCGCGGCAGCCTCGGGATGGTCCGGCCCCGATAGCTCAGGCGGATAGAGCGACTGCCTCCTAAGCAGTAGGCCGCAGGTTCGAGTCCTGCTCGGGGCGCCAGACGAGCACGTAGAGAGAATTTTTCGCTGTTCAGTTCAGCGGGATGCTAACTGCCCTGCGAGCAATCCCTCGTTCGGAAACCCTGCGGCTCACGTCGCGCCGCCCACGAAGCTCAGCGCCGCTGGATGACGCTCAACGTCGTGCCGGCATAGGACGTATGTTCGGAGCCATTCATGCTGAGAGCCAAACTGGGAGCCAATCAGTGCGGGGACGCCGCCGAGCAGCGCGGTACTAGCCCGAGTTTCCCGGATAAGTTGATCTTGTAGGGCCGGGCTGCTGCCAAAAGCTGTCCTGTACTGCGAAAACAGCGTGTCGGTACTTGTCCCGGCGTGCGCGAATGTGTATTACCTATATATGGCATCGATCGTCGGCAAGAAGCGCGGCAACGCGACGTACTATTACCTGGTCGAGTCGGCGCGGGTGAACGGCAAGCCACGGATCGTGTCGCAGGAATACCTGGGCACTGCCGGCGAGGTG
>JBOHCP010000899.1:0-1565 GCA_050698875.1 Streptosporangiaceae bacterium
GCCCTCGACACCGCCTGCACCCTCTACCTCGCCGACACTGGCGAGCACCCGGAGTAGCAGCCCGAACCCCTCAAGGACTTATGCGGGCCTGCACTAGCCTGATCTGCCGCCGGGATCGGAGCCGGCTGCACGTCCGCGACGATGCACGTCACGTTGTCCGGCCCGCCGCCAGAGATCGCGAGCGCGATGAGGTCCCTAGCCGCCTGGTCGGGGTCGGCGACGCTGCGCAGCACGGCGGCGATGGCGATGGCGTCGGCGACCTCGTGCAGCCCGTCCGAGCACAGCAGGTACCGGTCGCCGGCCCGCACCTCGCGCAGCTGCAGGTCCGCGTCGCAGTCGTAGTTCGAGACCAGTGCTCGCAGGATCAGGTTTCGCTTCGGGTGCGAGGCGACCTCGGCTGGCGTGATCTTGCCGTCGTCGAGCAGCGTCTGCACCAGCGTGTGATCGTGGGTGATCTGGTAGCACTCACCGGCACGCAGCAGGTAGGCGCGCGAGTCCCCGATGTGCACGAGGCCGAGCTGCGACCCCGAGACCACGAGCGCGGTCAGGGTCGTGCCCATGCCAGCGAGGGACGGATCAGTGGCAGCCATGTCGCGCAGCGTGCTGCCCGCCGTGCGCACCGCGTGGTCGAGCGCGGCGAGCAGTTCGCCCGCTGGTATCTCGGTGTCGAGCGGCCGGAGCGCGTCGATCACGGCTGCGCTTGCCACCTCCCCGGCCGCGTGGCCGCCCATGCCGTCCGCGACCGCGAGCAGCCGGGCGCTGGCGTACGCCGAGTCCTCGTTGACGTCGCGCTGCAAGCCGACGTCGGACCTGACGGCGTACCGGATGACGAGCTGCTCGCTGGCGTCGGACATGGACGCACCCTTTCCGGACAGATACCCGATGAGGAACGTGGCGAGATCCCGCCTGTCCGACGTCTCCGCCTCGACCTGCTGCCAGTACGCCACCAGGTCGGCTGCGGCCTCGGCGCGCGGCATGCTGATCACGGACCGGATCCGTGCCAGCGGCATGCCGAGCCTGCGCAGCCACGCGACCAGCCTGGCCTGCTCGAGCTGAGCCGGGGCGTAGCGCCGGTAACCGGTCACCGGGTCCACCTCGGCGGGGCTGAGCAGGCCGAGCTCGTCATACAGGCGGAGTGCCTTGGGTGAGAGCCGGGACGCGCGGGCGAATTCTCCGCTCGTCATCGGCGCCACGTCTGCCTCCTTGCGCCGGGCGGGCGGTATCAGTCGGGGCGGCCCCCGAACCCCGCCGCGGGCCCGGCGTTAGATAGCCTGCGGCCTGCCCCAGGGGCGAGGTCAAGCCGCCGGTCTCTGCAGGCTAGCGGCCCGGTGGACCCGCGCTACCGGCGATCGGCCAGTTCACTGGCGCGCGGCACCGCGGCGCCCTGAGAAGCCGGCCGGCCCGCCGGGTGACGCCGCAGCAGCAGGCAGGCGACGGCGCCGGCCAGCAGCAGGGCCACGGAGATCGCGAGGGTCGGGCGCATGGCCTGCACATAGCTCTGCACGAACACCGCGTGGGCGAGCTGATCGAGCCGCGGCACGAGCGGTGCCGGAACGCCACGCGGC
>JBOHCP010000900.1:0-1561 GCA_050698875.1 Streptosporangiaceae bacterium
TCCAGCAGCTTCTCGACCTGTAGGTGCCGAAAATCTCATCCACCTCATGCGACCAGGCGATATTCGTTGATCGTGCCACCGGCACAAGTCTGTTTTCGTACCCGGTACCGCTTAAGATCGACCGGTTCGGGTAGCGGTTTCAGCGGGGCAGCGCCGTCCAGCGACCGGTGCGGCCGGTGCTGATTGTGGTGGGTCTCGTACTGGCGCAGGAGCCGCAGCAGATGGTCCTGATTCCAGATGAGCGTGCGGTCCAGGAGCTCGCGCCGGCATCCGCCGATCCAGCGTTCGGCGATCGCGTTCATCCGGGGTGTCCGGACGTTACAGAGCACGGTCCGGATCCCGGCATCGGCGAGGACCGCTTCGAACGCAGCTGTGTAGTTCGAGCCGCGGTCGCGGATCATGAACTTGACCCGGCGCGTCCGCTCGCCGAGGTCCATGACCAGGTTGCGGGCCTGCTGGGCGGTCCATTCCCCGGTTGGATGCAGAGTGACTCCGAGGATGCGGATGCGCCTGGTGGCGTGCTCTATCACGGCCAGGACATAAGCCTGAGTGCCGTCCAGCAGGTCGGCGGTGAAGAAGTCGCACGCCAGGATCGCCTCGGCCTGGGAACGCAGGAACTGCGACCAGGCAGGACCGGACCGGCGCGGCGCGGGGTCGATTCCGGCCTTCTTCAGGATTTCCCACACCGTCGACGCTGCTACCTTCACTCCGAGACCGGCCAGCTCGCCGTGGATTCTGCGGTATCCCCATCCGGGGTTCTCGCGGGCCAGCCGGAGGGCCAGGGCCCTGATGTTCTGGCGGGCCGGCGGCCGTCCGGTCTTGCCGCGCATGGACGTGGCGGCCCAGCGGCGGCGGACGATGTCGCGGTGCCAGCGCAGGATCGTGTCCGGGGTGACCAGCAGCCGCAGCCCTCGGCGCCGTGCTTTCGGTACCACGCCGAGCAGGGCCGCGAGCAGGGCCCGGTCCGCCCAGCCCAGGCGCGGGCGGCGGCGCGGCTGCCGCCGCTGCAGCACGGCGAGCTGATGGCGCAGGATCAAGATCTCTGCGGTCTGCCATGCCTCCTCACGCCGGGATAGCCGCAGCCACGAGGTCACCCGCGTGACCAGGAGGAAGACGAACCGCAGGCACATGATCGGTGATCATGACGGACAGGTGCCAGGCGAGCAACTCCGCAGGCCAGAGCCGTGGATGCGATTCTCGGCACGCACAGGTCTTGGGAGGCGCGGCCCAGCACTTCGGACCGGCGTAGTCGCTGAGCGAGGCAGGCTCGCCGTGGATCGAACCGACTCGGATGTCCTGGAACGCGGCCACCGGGTTGTCCCCTTCGCTGGGCCCTGCCGACGGAGCCCATCCGCGCATGGGTGTTGCGTAACTTACATCCCCTCGGTGGCCTGCACCGCTACGGCTCCCGCCGGGCCCGAGCTCGGCCGCGCCGCCGCGTTTCAGTGGGGCCTTGTTCACCTACAGTGGCCCGGGACGCTACCCGGGCCACCGTTGCTGCTTATGACATTTCAGGTGAGACGTGTCTAGGTCTGTGGCCGGCTCACCGGTGCTGGAGGCA
>JBOHCP010000901.1:0-1534 GCA_050698875.1 Streptosporangiaceae bacterium
CACAGAGTCAAGGCAAGCCGACGTCGGCGGGCCACGTGCGCACCACCATTCTCATCCCCGGGAGCGCGCAGCGCGCATCGAAATCTGTTGGCTAACCGAGCTTTGCCCGCAGCCAGCGCATGTCGGCGGCCGCGTCGGGCGTCTCGCAGATCGCGGTCGCTCCAGCGGCGCGCACCACGTCGAGAAGCACCGCGGGGTCGATCTGGCCGGACTCCAGGCCCGCGTGCCGGTCCCGGCCCGAGCCGAGCTCATCCCGCGAGTTATTGCAGTGCACAAGGTCAACGCGGCCCGTGACTGCCTTGACCCGTGCCACGATCGTTGCCAGGTCCTCGCCGGAAGCAAACGCGTGGCAGGTGTCGAGGCAGAAGCCGATCTCACCGCCGCCGTTATCAGCAGCGCCGCCGATGGCGTCCCAGAGCCGTGCGATGGCGTCAAGACCGCGGGCCATGGCGCCGTCTCCGCCCGCGGTGTTCTCGATCAGCATGGGCAGTGGCCGGTCGATCCGCTCGATCGCCTTGCGCCAGCTGTCGTAGCCCTCCTCGAGGTCCACGCCGGCCGTCACATGGCCGCCGTGCACGATCAGTCCGCTGGCGCCAGCCGCAGCCGCCGCCTTCAGTTGCTGCTCGAGCAGCTTGCGGCTGGGAATCCGGATGCGGTTGTTGGGCGACGCGACGTTGATCGTGTAGTAGGCGTGCACGTAGCCGTCCACGCCCGACTCCTCGAACGCCGCCCGCAGCTCAGCGGGCTCGCGGGGAAATGTCGGTGCCTTCCACCCCTGCGGGTCACCGAGGAAGAACTGCACGGCATCCGCCTCGATGGCCTCGGCCTGCGCCAGCGGGTCGCCCTCGTGTACGTGCACACCGATGCGTGTCATCCGCCGAGCGTATCGAGCACAGCTGACGCTGCGGGAGCCAAGCCCGACGGCTGGCTGCCCGGCAGTCAGCCCGGCCGTCAGCTCGCGCTCCGGGAGGAGTCCGCGCCTGCGGCTATCCGAAGCCGCCGTGTGCGATGCCCAGGCCCATGCCGACGAAGGCCCCGACGACCCCGGTCACGATGAAGATGCGCTGTTCCCTGGTCGCTGACACGAGCTGGGCGTACAGGCCGACCGCGAAGGTAACCAGGCCGATGATGGTGGCGGCCAGGTGCGCGCGAACAACCAGCCCCAGGGCGAAGGCGGCTATTCCGGCACAGAACGTGACTGCGGTCGTGACGTTGAGCAACGGGTGCCGCTGGCCGTCACTGTTCAGCGTGAGCTGTGGTACGTGAGCGCGGGTCGGCCGGGTGGTGACTGCCTGGCGCATCGCTACCCCCAACGACGTGATCAGGATCGCTGTGCAGAGCTCCTGGCTACCAGTGTGTTCCCGTGTGGTCAAGAATGGAACCTTCCGCGGCGGGTCGGCCCGCCGGACGTCGGTTCGGGGCGAGCGTGCCACTGCCTCGAACCGGCGAACGGGTGCACGACTGAATCGTGAGGGTGCTTGGTTGCTGCAGGCTGCGCGACTAGACTGAGTGATCTAGTCACTCAGATATGGGA
>JBOHCP010000902.1:0-1518 GCA_050698875.1 Streptosporangiaceae bacterium
TAATACACATTCGCGCACGCCGGGACAAGTACCGACACGCTGTTTTCGCAGTACAGGACAGCTTTTGGCAGCAGCCCGGCCCTACAAGATCAACTTATCCGGGAAACTCGGGCTAGACCGGATCATCAAGCACCTGGCGGCATAGTCACACTTCCCCGAGACAGCGGCCCCTGTCCGCCGTCACCGCAGACGAGGCGGGCCGCTGGTTCGGACGCGGTTGTCGCGTTCCCATCGGCTGGTCCGAAAATAGGTCCCTAGCCTGGCAGGCGGCAGCGCCCGGTGGCGCGTTAGCGCTGCCGGGTTCTGTTTGAGGATGGTGGGGGGCGGGTCAGCTAGCTGGGGCCAGGAGCTCGCCTGTGTCGGGGTTGATGGGCTGGATGGTGACTTTGTAGCCGAGGCGTTCGAGGCTCTTGATGTGATTGCGGGCCTGGCGCCGGGTGTGCATGCGCTGTTCGTAGTAGTCCGGGCCCAGGTCGGTGTAGCGGGCGTCGGGGTCGGACAGCAGGACGTAGGCGGCGGTGAGGATGGAGTTGCCCGTGGCGACAAGGGCTTTCTTCTTGGGCATCCGGCGGGCCAGCCGCCGGTACCGGGCGCCGAGGAAGGTCTGGGTGCGGCCGGTGCTGATACTGGCCTCACCGAGGGCGGCGCTGAGGTAGGGGTTGCCGCGGCCGGTGGAGTTGCTGCCCTTGCGTTTCCCGGCCGACTGCCTGACCTGCGGGGACCATTTCGCCCAGGAGACAAGGTGAGCGGCGGTGGGGAACACGGTCATATCGACACCGATCTCGGCGATGATGTCCTGGGCGCAGACTTCGCCGATGCCAGGCACCTCGTCGAGCTGCTCCACCTGATGCAGGTACGGTTCGGCCAGTTCCTCGATGGTCGCGGTGAGCGCCTCGATCTGGGCGCTGTAGTGGTCGATGACCTCGAGCATCATCGCCAGCACAGCGGCGTGCTGGCTGGTGAAGAACGAGCAGTCCAGCGCCTCTTCCAGGCGGCGGACCTTGCCGCGCATGCTGCCGCGGGCCAGCTGGGCTAACGCTCTGGGGTCGCGCTGCCCGGCGGCGATCGCGTCCAGCATGTCCCGGCCGGAGACGCCGTGGATGTCGGAGATCACCGACGACAGTTTCAGGTGCCCGTCTTCCAGCAGCTTCTCGACCCGCTGCTTCTCTGCGGTGCGGGCCTGGGTGAGGTGCCGGCGGTACCGGGTGTGGGTGCGCAGCCGGCGGATCGGCTCGGGCGGCACGAAGCTGGAGGCGATCATGCCTCGCTCGGTGATCCGTGCGAGCCAGATCGAGTCGGCCCGGTCGGTTTTGGGCCGGCCGGGCAGGGCCTTGACCTGCGCGGCGTTATACAGCTGGCAGTCCAGCCCGCGGGATTCGAGCAGGAAGAACACCGGCTTCCAGTAGTCCTCTGTTATCCGGGGTCCAAATACTAGGAAAGCGGACATGGCGCAGGTGGTGCCGTGGCGTACGCGTCCGTGACGGTGGCTTGTCACTGATCCGCGGGGCTGTGCCCGGG
>JBOHCP010000903.1:0-1514 GCA_050698875.1 Streptosporangiaceae bacterium
CCATCTCGGTGACTCTCCTCCTGGGACAATCCACCACCATCACGCTCGATAATCCCAGCAGTACAGTGCAATCTCATACATTCTCAGCGGCGTGTCGCCGTTCTACTCGTGGAAACAGGTCTGAACTCACCCGGCAAGCTCCCGCACCCCGCGTGATCTCCTGGCTTGACGCACTGGCGGCAGCGAAGGTTGCCACCACAGCGATCAGCGCCGCCGAACTGCTCTACGGCGCGGCAAGAATGCCCGACGGGCGCCGCAAAACGGAACTGGCAGCGGCAGTCCACGGGCTGCTCAGCGACGACTTCCGGGGTCGGGTCCTGTCTTTCGACGAGCCCGCCGCCCGGCGCTACGCCGACATCGTCACCGGCAGGGAACGCCTCGGACGGCCTATCGGCGTAGCCGACGCGCAGATCGCGGCCATATGCCGGACGATCGACGCGACACTGGCAACGCGCAACACCGATGACTTCCAGGAAACCGGGCTCGAACTAATCAACCCGTGGAAGCTTGGCTGACGCGTCCTGCTTCCGTGATTCAGCGAGCCCGCCGTCCCTTATCAGGCCGCGCTGTGCCGGCCGGACCGAGCCAGGCTAGGCGCCAACCCAACGAGATCGCCTCGATGCCCACCGCCACCAGTCGCGCTGAACCCGCACCCGGACCGCCAATTTCCGGGCCGCGCCCCATACGTGCCCGGGCGGGCTGCTCGGGAGCGCGTTTGCGCTGGTCGGGGCTGTGCGGAGCAACCCTCTCCGGAGCCGTGTGCGCAGGTTCGAATCCTGCTGGGGGCGCCAAAGCACTCATTTTCGAACCTCCGACAAAATGATCTTGTCCGGGGGTTTTTGCGCTTTCTGCCATGGAGCGCAGGAACTCCTCAGACAGAAGGGTTGACCAGGGCTCCTGCAGCATCGCGCCGACGACTTGCGCGCCTTCTTCGACATCCTCGCTATGAGCAGCTTCTCGAAGAAGAACTGGTTGGATAGACGACGGACCTGCTGGCCACCCAGGCGGTAGACCTCATCGCAGCGGCCGACCAGCTCTAGGGCGCGGTTCAGGCTGTCCTCGATGTGGGCGAAGATCATCTGCGCAGCCGCCAGAGTCCGGTTGGCCTGCTCTAGTTCCTCGTCGATGCGCTCGTGCTCTTCCCGGGCCAGGTCGCCAGGGACAGCACCCGTTACGACTCCCCGAGCTAGTCGCTTGCGTTCGTTAGCTAGTTCCTCGACCCGTCGCTTTGCCCAGCCAATCTCAGGACGCGCTTGTCGTTCCTGGTAGTCGAGTTCAGCGCGCAGACCATCACGGATCTGGCTCTGGAGATCCGTGGGCAGCCGCTATGTCACGGCATTCGAGTCGGCGTAGCACTGCAGTGTGATTGTGGCCCATGTTCATTGCACGTCTTGCAAGACACCGATCCTGATCGGACGGCAGCTGCCGCCGGGGCGAACCTTCTAGTGTAGTGTCTCGTTTTTAACTGGTGATTCGTTCTAACGTTACCCGGCCCGTCGGACCTTCTCCAGGAT
>JBOHCP010000904.1:0-1474 GCA_050698875.1 Streptosporangiaceae bacterium
AGGCCATCGGGGGAGAACCGGCCTTTTACCGCCTGGTGCACCGGTTCTACCAGGAAGTTGCCGCCGATCCTGAGCTGCGGCCCGTCTACCCGAGCCGGAGTCTCGACGCGGCCGAGGAGCACCTGCGGCTGTTCCTGATCCAGTACTGGGGCGGACCGGCCACCTACAACGAGCTGCGCGGCCATCCGCGACTGCGCATGCGGCATGCCCGCTTCGCCATCGGGCCTGCGGAGCGCGACGCCTGGCTCCGGCACATGCGCACGGCGCTGGACGAGCTCGACCTAGACCCCGGCGAGGACGCGCAGCTGTGGGAATACCTCGTGATGGCGGCGCACAGTCTGGTGAACCAGCCCGGCGAGCGGGCCGGGGGGCCCGATCTTGGCCTTAGGCCAGCCTGACACCGGGCGGCTCCGACCGGAGGCCCGCCTGGCATCGAGGCCCTCTAACGTCCGCTTCGTACCGATTCCGCGCGTGCTCTCCCGCCGGACCAATTGCACCGGCCAAGCCGGCTCAAGATACTGGGAAGCACTCGTTCGCTCCTGCCACGACCCAGATGGCGCAGCCAGCGCTTGGTCCAGGGCGCCGATTAGCCCTGCCGCCGGAGGCTCGCAGTGACACAGGACGTCCACTCAGGAGCGGGAGACCTCGCGCCGGGGGATCGGGTCGCGGGCTATGAGATCCAGGCCCAGCTCGGCCGCGGCGGCATGGCCGTTGTTTATCGCGCCCTCGACCTGCGGCTCGGCCGCGTGGTCGCCCTCAAGGTGCTAGCCCCGGAGCTGGGCGAGGACGAGGCCTTCCGGCAGCGCTTCATCCGCGAGTCCCGAGCCGCGGCCGGTGTCGACCACCCGCACATCATCCCGGTCTTCGAGGCGGGCGAGTCAGCCGGCGTGCTGTTCATCGCCATGCGATACGTCAGTGGCGGTGACGTCCGTTCGCAGATCGAGGCTGGGGGCCCCCTCGGCCCGCATCGGGTGGCCGAGATCGCGAGCCAGGTCGCCTCGGCCCTGGACGCGGCGCACGCCCGCGGGCTGGTGCACCGGGACGTCAAGCCCGGCAACGTGCTGCTCGGCCAGGCCAGCAGCAGCGGCCACGATCACGTCTACCTATCCGACTTCGGGCTGAGCAAGCACTCGCTGAACCCGTCGACGCTCACCTCTACCGGCCAGTTCCTCGGCACGCTCGACTACGTCTCGCCGGAGCAGATCCAGGGCCATCCGGTCGACGGCCGGGCCGATCAGTACGCGCTGGCCTGCACGGTGGCGGAAATGCTGACCGGCGCGCCACCCTTCCAACGGGCCGACACGATGGCGCTCATGTGGGCGCAGCTGCAGGCGGCGCCGCCCCGGCTGACCGAGCGGCGCCCGGAGCTGCCGCCGGCAGTGGACCAGGTGATCGCGCGCGCGCTGGCCAAGTCGCCCGGCAGCCGGTACGCGAGCTGCCGCGCCTTTGCTGAGGCCCTGACCGTCGCCTGCGC
>JBOHCP010000905.1:0-1425 GCA_050698875.1 Streptosporangiaceae bacterium
GGGCCATGTCGGTGCCATGTTCGCAGTCGGCGCGCTGTTCGGCGGCGGCCACGACATTCCCCCCGACCCTCCGCGCGCTGCGCGCTGGTTCCTCGCTGCCGCCGAACGCGGACATGGACATGCCCAGCTCATGCTCGGTCGCTACTACCTGCATGGCAGCGCCGGCGTTCGCGACCCCGTCGAGGCCCGCCGCTGGCTTGAGCGTGCCGCCAGCCAGGGGCTTCAGGAGGCGAACGGTTACCTTGCCGAATTGCCCCCGCCGCTCCGACCCGGCGAAGCGGTGCTCGGCGGGACGCGAAGCTAGCCCGACTTCGCGGATTCGCCCTTCTGAAGAGGCAGATCTGACGGCATCGGTTTTGATAAGTATCTGATATCGATGGCAGGTATTTTGCGATCCCGGCGGAAATTGGCTGTAGTGAAGACCTAGCCTGTTCCCAGCAACCGATTCGCAGCGCTAGATTCTGCGGGTCATGTTTCTGCGCAAGACCCAGCGGAAGAAGGACGGCAAGACACACGAGTATTGGAGTGTGGTCGAGAACAAGCGTGTCGCAGGTGGCCGTGTTGTGCAGCGCCATGTTCTGTATTTGGGCGAGATCAACTCGTCACAGGCTGTGGTGTGGCGCAAGGCCATCGAGGTTCTCGACGACGACACAGGCCGTGCGCGGACAATGGCGCTGTTCCCCGAGGATCGCTGCGCCGCTGCCGCGCCCGAGGCGCCGGTGGTCCAACTTCGCTTGACGGAGATGCGGCTATGCCGGCCGCGCCAATGGGGTGCCTGCTGGCTGGCCGGGCAGTTGTGGCGGGAGTTGCAGTTGGACCGGTTCTGGGCCGACCGCCTGCCGTCGAGCCGCAAGGGCACGCCATGGGGCCAGGTCTTGCAGCTGCTTGTGTCATACCGGCTGATCGCGCCGGGCAGCGAGTGGAAGCTGCATCGCCAGTGGTTCGGCAACAGCGCCATGGCCGACCTGCTGGGGGCGGACTTTGGACTGGCGGAGGCCCACAAGCTCTACGCCTGCCATGACTTTCTGTTGCCCCACAAAGAGGCGTTATTCGCGCACCTGACGGCACGCTGGCGCGACCTGTTCAACGTGAATTTCGATGTGTTGCTCTACGATCTGACCAGTACCTACTTCGAGATCAACGCCTCGGACGTGGCCGAGGGCGACAAGCGCCGCCACGGCTACAGTCGGGACAAGCGGCCGGACTGCCCGCAGGTGGTGATCGCGCTGGTGGTCACCCCGGAGGGCCTGCCTGTGGCCTATGAGGTGCTGCCCGGCAACACCGCGGATTGCACGACGCTGCGGCTGTTCCTCGACAGGATCGAGCAGCAATATGGCCGCGCGCGGCGGGTCTGGGTGATGGATCGCGGCATCCCCACTGAGGCGGTGCTGGCGGCAATGCGCCGCGGCGACCCGCCGGTGCAGT
>JBOHCP010000906.1:0-1418 GCA_050698875.1 Streptosporangiaceae bacterium
CTTCCATACCAGGCTGGAATCAGGGCCTCTCACCGACCTCATCGGATCGGCGTGCGTGATCGCGCAACTCGATCTCCTGCAACACGCTGCGCCAGTATTCGGCTGGACGATCGAAACGAGCACGCTCGAAAGTCTGCTTGCCGAAGCCAGGAAACTGAACGAGGCATCAGCCAACGCGGCAGGCCCATAGCGTTCGCACTTGGGTTTTTGTATCCGACGCGCCTGCGTTAAGTTATCTTTCCCCGCAGGGATGCTGAATTTTGAGTCAACTTGCGGCGTGTGTGCCTCCTGGGGCTGGGTGCGGGACGTGGGCCGTGACTGTGGGTGGTCAGGCGGCGATGGATGCCTGCTGGGCGAGGCCGGTGATCGCGGCTTTGTAGGCGCGGTCTGCCTGGCGCAGCGGTGAGCCCGGCGGGCCGGTGCTGGTGAGCTGGGCCAGTCCGGGGATGAGGAACCGCTGGGTGACGCGGGTGAGGAACAATGCGATGGACAGTCCTTGGGGGGTGACCTGGTAGCTGCGGCTGTGCGGGATGCGCTGGATGATCTGGTGGGCGCGGAGCCTGCGCAGGTCGTAACTGATCTGGCCGCTGGTCATGTCCCCGGCTGTTTTCCCGAGCTGGGGTGCGAGGTAGTGCCGCAGGTCGCGGCTGGTGAAGCCGGCGGGCCGGAGCGCGAGTGCGCAGCAGGCGCTGAGCAGGGCCTGGACACGGTGGCTGGTGAACCGCATCCCGGGGATATAGGTGCAGGTCTCGCTGATGACAGGGCTGGTGAGTGTGTCGAGCGCGTCGGCTCCGGCGGCGGGGTCATGGCTGATACATTCGGCGTCGAGCAGGCGCCGGTTGGCGGTGTAGCCGACCTCGGCCAGTGCGGCGAGGTTAGTCAGCTCTTTCCCGATCTTGAAGTCGCGCGGCTGGTTGATGGTGGTCTCGGTGCGGAGCGCTCTCCCTTCTTTGAGGTACTGCTTGACCTGGGTCTTCTTGTAATAAAGGTAGAGGTAGGGGCAGACCCCGGCGGTGATGACCTGGGTCCGGAAGGTGCCCGGGGTAGGGTTCTTGCCGCGCAGCCGGATCTGGCGGCCGAAGACGATGTTCACCTTGTCCGGGCGGCCGATGTCGATGTTGTCCCGGATCAGCTGCCCGGAGAAGATCCGCCCGGACACGGGCCGGTCCAGGGCCATGGTGGTGGAGAACTCGATCTGCTGGACCGACAGCTGCCACCGGTAGTCAGCATCCTCATCCGCGCGGGTGAACGGATTCGGCAGCCGCGCCAGCCACTTGCCGGCGAACCGGTAGATCTTCTGGTCGGTCAGCTGGTCGCAGATCCGCTGGACCGCGGCCGGGTCGCTGACCGAGCCGAACGCGTTGTCCAGGGCGGTGAACGCGATGCCCGCCTTGGCGGCCTGCTGCATGGCGTAGGAG
>JBOHCP010000907.1:0-1408 GCA_050698875.1 Streptosporangiaceae bacterium
GCCTACGTCCGAAGGCTCGCCGCTTACGTCGAAGACGGCGCCGATGATCAAGAGCAGGCGCTGATGGAGGTATCCCACTCGCATGCCCGCTATTCGCAGGACAGCCCGATCGCGCCGACGTACTGCGAGCAGGCTTCCGGCAGACGCTGACGGCGTTTCGGCTGATGGTTGACAGCTGGTTCAGGTGATGCGTGACGCTCGGTCCATGAAGGAGCTGAGTTGCGGACCCGGCGTTGACTCCGGTCGGCTTACGATGGCCCGGTGACTACGACCGGATATCTCCGTTTCCCGCACATCCACGATGATCTGATCTGCTTCGTAGCGGAGGACGACGTCTGGCTCGCTCCGGCCGATGGCGGCCGGGCCTGGCGGCTGTCGGCCGACAACGCTGGCGCCTCGCACCCACGGTTCTCGCCGGACGGCTCGCAGGTTGCCTGGACCGGGCGCCGTGACGGCCAGCCCGAGGTGTACGTGGCCGACCACGACGGTGGGGCCGGGCGGCGTCTCACCTACTGGGGGAACAGGTCAACCAGGACTTGCGGCTGGACTCCGGAGGGAGAGGTCCTCGCCATCACCGCGGCCGGGCAGGGACAGTCCGACCACTCCTGGGCGCACGCGGTGCCGGTGTCCGAGCGGCCGGCCCGGCGGCTGGCCTTCGGCCCGGTAGCCGACCTGGAGATCCGGTCGCATGCCGTCGCGCTGCTGAACGGGCAGGGGGGCGCGAGCCCGCGTTCTGGAAACGTTACCGGGGTGGTACCGCCGGGCGTCTCTGGGCCGGCTTGCCCGGCGATGACCCGGGCTCGTTCCGCTTCACCAGAGTCGCGGCAGACCTGCGGACCCAGTTCGCGAGCCCGATGCTGGTCGGCGACCGGCTCGCGTTCCTATCCGACCACGAGGGCACGGGAAACCTGTACTCGTGCCGATTGGACGGCACTGACCTGCGCCGCCACAGCGACCATGACGGGTTCTACGCCCGTAACGCCAGCAGCGACGCGGCCGCGTGATCTACCAGTGCGCGGGTGACATCTGGCTCCTCGAGGACCTCCAGGATGCGCAGCCTCGGCGGGTGGAGGTCAGCCTGAGCGCCACGGCAGCGCAGCGCGCGCCGCGGCTGATTTCCGGCGCCGACCACCTCGGCTCGCTGAGCTGCGATCAGACGGGGCTGGGCAGCGCGGTCGAGGTCCGCGGCACCGTGCACTGGCTGACGCACAGGGACGGGCCGGCCAGGGCGCTGTCGGTCGTGCCTGGCGTCCGGGCCAGGCTGCCCAGGGTGCTTGGTACGACCGGGCAGGTCATTTGGGGCCCTCCTGCCGGTTCCGTGGGTGGTTCGGTGATCATCTTCCGGGGAGGGCGGGCCGGATACCGCCGAGGGTGAGCATGGCCAGGGCGATGAGGGCGGCGGGGTTGT
>JBOHCP010000908.1:0-1395 GCA_050698875.1 Streptosporangiaceae bacterium
GTGCAGTGCTCGCACTGCACCGAGAACGCCTCGAGTAGGCCCGAGCCGACGCGCTTGCGCGTCATCTGCACCAACCCGAGGGAGGTCACCTCCGCGACCTGGTGCTTGGTCCGGTCCCGCGCCAGGCACTCAAGCAGCCGACGCAGCACGAGCTCGCGGTTGCTCTCCAGCACCATGTCGATGAAGTCGATGACGATGATCCCGCCAAGGTCGCGCAGCCGCAGCTGGCGGACGATCTCCTCAGCCGCCTCGAGGTTGTTCCTGGTGACGGTCTGCTCCAGGTTGCCGCCCTGGCCAGTGAATTTGCCGGTGTTGACGTCGATGACCGTCATGGCCTCGGTGTGGTCGATCACCAGCGAGCCGCCGGACGGCAGCCAGACCTTGCGTTCCAGCGCCTTAGCGATCTGCTCGTCAATCCGGCGCGTGGCAAAGGCGTCGCCCCCTCCGTCGTCCCAGCGCTCCAGCCGGTCGGCCAGGTGGGGGGCGACGTAGCGGACATACTCCTCCACCAGGTCCCACTCGCCGTCGCCGGCCACGATCAGGTTCTTGAAGTCCTCGTTGAAGATGTCCCTGACCACACGCAGGGTGAGATCCGGCTCGCTGTAGAGCAGGTCGGGTGCGCTCGCGGTCTTGGCCTTCTTCTCGATGGCCGCCCACTGCGCAGCCAGCCGGGACACATCCCGCGATAGTTCCTCCGCGGATGCGCCCTCGGCGGCGGTGCGCACGATAACGCCCGCATTCTCCGGCATGACCTGCTTGAGGATCTGCTTCAGCCGGCTGCGCTCGGTGTCCGGGAGCTTGCGGCTGATCCCGGTCATGTTCGAGGCCGGTACGTAGACCAGATACCGGCCCGGCAGGCTGACCTGGCTGGTCAGCCTGGCGCCCTTGTGGCCGATGGGGTCCTTCGTGACCTGCACGAGGATCGACTGGCCGGATTTGAGGGCGGACTCGATCCGCTTGGACTCGCCCTCCAGGCCGCTCGCGTCGAAGTTGACCTCGCCCGCGTACAGCACGGCGTTGCGGCCCTTGCCGATATCGACGAATGCAGCCTCCATCGAGGGCAGCACGTTCTGCACCTTGCCCAGGTACACGTTGCCGACATAGGACTGGTGACTGGCCTTGTCGACGTAGTGCTCGACCAGTACGCCGTCTTCGAGCACGGCGATCTGCGTCCGGTCGGCGCGCTGGCGTACCACCATCGTGCGGTCGACCGCCTCGCGCCTGGCCAGGAACTCCGACTCGGTGATGATGGGCGGGCGCCGACGGCCCGACTCCCGGCCCTCACGGCGCCGCTGCCGCTTGGCCTCCAGCCGGGTCGAGCCCCTGACGGCCCGCACGTCGCCCGCGGCGGCAGCCTTGTCCCTGGGGGAGCGGACATGAACGACGGTGTTGGGC
>JBOHCP010000909.1:0-1378 GCA_050698875.1 Streptosporangiaceae bacterium
GCTGGAGGCGCGGACGGTCTTCCAGCAGTCCGGCACCTGGCCCGGCACGCAGCAGCGGGTCCGCGAAGCCTTCGCCCAGGGCCTCCAGCAGCGCGGTGACTTCGAACTCAACCAGGGTGCCCGGCTCGGCCCCGCCGACTGACCGTCACCGTACCCGGCATCGACGACTCAGGGGGCTGGAGCCGGGCGCTCCAGCCCTCAGCCCGCTGCGCATTCCCGTCAGTTCACAGAATCCACTGCCAGCATCGGGCAACCGGCGTCCCAACGTCACTAAAACAAGATCGCCGCAGCGAGTCGACGAACAGCTGTATAAGTGATCATGGCGTTCGTGGGGCTGGTATCCGACCTTCGAAGTAGATCGTGAACGGCTGGAGTGCTTGTCTTCAGCCGTTCATCCAGCTCGTTGAACGTGCGGCACGCGACGTAGCGCAATGCTGCCGGCCGGGCGCCTGCGACATGAGCGGGCCGTTCGTCCAGGGCATCATCGCTATGACACACCGCGCTGCCAGCCATCGGCCAGGTCGCGTTCTGTTCCGAAGGCGCTGCAGCGGAATCGTGGACGCTAGCCCAGCGTATAGCCTATCAATCTCCGCATATGAACCGGGTGTTAAGCAGGCACAACGCCATGACACGACAGGCACATGGTGACTGCGGTTCGCACAAGGTCAGGTGCGCACGCCAATCGGGGACTTCCAGGGCGCCGCAGCGAAGCATCTTGCCGGTCAGCTCACCGAACCACCGTTCGATCAACCGGCCCTGGTGGGTGGATTCATAAGTTTGTGTCCTGTTTCGGCGACCGAGGTCAGTTGTTGCAGGTGGCCCCGGATGCTGGCGATGACGCGTGAATGCCGGGCAACTTCGGTGTGCCAGCCGCGTTGGCTGCGTCGTCGCGGAGCGCGGTGGTGTCGGCGAGCTGGTCCTGGAGCTGCGGGATGAACTCCGGGGCGGTGACGTAGTTGTCGCATTGCTCGCAGATGTTGGCGTAGGGGCAGGCCTCAGCGGCGAGCTGGCGGGAGCAGTACCTGTGCGCGACCCGGGTCTTGAGCATCTCGGCGCGCAGCCAGCCAATCCGGCCGGGGATGATGGGCTGGCCGACCGGGGCGATCGGGAGCATCATCCTGGCCATGGCCTTGCTCATCGCTTCCTCGTAGGCAGCGTGGATGGCGGGAGAGGCCAGCGAGGCATAACGGAGTGTCATCTCGGTGGATAATGGCCGAGCAGTGCCATCAGCGCCTGCAACGACATTCCCGCGTTGAAACTGGTAGGGAGTGGTTTTATCAGCCATGCTGAATACCTGTAGCTGAGCATGGCGTCCGGAAGCTGATCCGAAAATCGTGCCTTAGCTGGGCAGGCGGCAGCAGCCGGCGGCGGTTTGTGC
>JBOHCP010000910.1:0-1356 GCA_050698875.1 Streptosporangiaceae bacterium
GGCCGAGACCGTGCTCGTGACGCCTGCCGACAACGAGGCAGCCCTGTATGCCGCGATCGCGGCTCGGATCCGGCGGGAGGCGAGGGACGCCCCGCGGTCGCGTCGCCTTACCCTGCGCAACCTGGCTCGGCTGGCGGGCTCGAGCCCGGCCGCCGTCGCGCCCACGCTGGCCAAGGTGGGGTGGGAGGATCTCGCCTGCCGGGCCGGCGCGATCGCGGGCACGAGCAAGGCCGCCGAGCTTGCCGGCAGGCTGCGCGCCGTGGTGCCGGAGAAGGTGCTGGTGTTCACAGCGTTCCGGCAGACCCTGAACGCGCTCGCGGACGAGATGGGCCGCCAGGGCATCCCGGCCGCCGTCTACCACGGCAGCCTCACCCGTGCGGACAAGGAGAAGGCGATCGCGGCGTTCCGCGACGAGGTGCCGGTCCTGCTCAGCACCGAGTCTGCTGGGGAGGGGCGTAACCTGCAGTTCTGCCACACGATGGTCAACGTCGACCTGCCCTGGAACCCGATGCAGATCGAGCAGCGGCTCGGCAGGCTGCACCGGGTCGGCCAGACGCATGATGTGGTGCTGACCAATCTCGTCGCCCGTGACACGATCGAGCAGCGCATTCTGCATGTCCTCGAAGCCAAGATCAACCTGTTCGAGCTCGTGGTGGGAGAGCTTGACATGATCCTGGGCCGGATCGACGACGACTTCGACTTCGAAACCACGGTGTTCGACGCGTACGTCGACTCGCGCGACGATGCCGAGTTCGCCGAACGGCTCGCGGAGCTCGGTGAGCAGCTGGCCAGGGCCAGGACGGACTACCTTAGGGATCGCACCTGCAGCGACGAGCTGATCGGCCAGGAGTGAGTGCAGTGAGCGGAGCGGGCGGGCTGTCGTTCTGGCTGAGCTACGTCGAGTCGCGCGGCGGGCTGTGGGAGCGGACCGGCGACACCGCGCTGGTGATGGTCCCGCCGCAGCTGCAGCGCACGCTTGAGCTACCAGAGGAACTTGCCGTCACCGAGCACGCGGATGTCGCCCGCGAGGACCGCGTCGCGCTGCTCGAAGCCGGCCACCCGCTGCTGATGGCCGCGGCGGAGGATGTCCTGTCGGCCGAGGACTCCGGGGCGATCCGGCTTGCCATGCCCGCCTCGCAGCGGCCCGACGATGCGCGGCTGCTGGAGAAGGCGCGCGATGCCTTCCCCGTCGACCATGGTCGCGTCGATGCCCGCGGGCCCGCCGAGCGCTGCCTGCGGCAGGTGCTCCGGGTTGGTGCGCTAGTGACCTATACGGCATCCGTCGACGACCGGTTCCACGAGCGGGCGGAGTGCTGGCTGGACGTCCCGTCCCGGCACGAGCTGCCGGCCCAGGCC
>JBOHCP010000911.1:0-1105 GCA_050698875.1 Streptosporangiaceae bacterium
ACATGGCCCGCCGGCAGATCCAGCGCACCGGCCAGCGGGGCGCCAGTCTGGCACTCGCGGGTTTGCTCCTTGGCTGGCTGGCGGTGATCCTCGCCGTCGCCGTCGCTGGACTGGCGGTATTCGCTGGCACGCATGGCATGCCCGCGCCCACTGTGCGGCCCGGGCCACCCTGAGCAGCCAGCTCTTGCCGGCCCTGACTGCGTGCGAGCCTGCTCCCGGTAATCACGCCAGACGACGATGACGGCACGGGCGCGCCGCAGAAGCTGACGTAACGCCCTCACGTGCCGCCGGATGGCACGCTCCGTCCCCGGCCGCCGCCGAGGAACGACGTCACGAACTCCGGGCTGGCGGCCAGTTCGGCGGGCGTTCCCTCCATGTGCAGCTCGCCGCCCCCGAGCACGTAGGTCCGATCGGAAATGGCCAGCACCGCCCGCGCCCGCTGCTCCACGATCAGGACCGCGGCGCCACCGCGCGCGAGTTCCCGCACGTGCTCCTCGAGCAGCGCGCGCGCGATCGCCGGCGCCAGGCTGGCGGTCGGCTCGTCAAGCAGGAACACCGCAGGCGACAGCATCAGCACCCGGCCCATGGCCAGCATCTTGCGCTCGCCGCCGCTGAGCTTTCCGGCCGGCCGCCTGAGCATGGTGCCGAGCCGGGGGAAGACGCTGAGCACGTGCTCGATCCGCGGCGCGATGTCCCGGCGCGCCAGCAGGTAGCCGCCCATCTCGAGGTTCTCCCGCACGCTCAGCGGCGCGAACACGTCGTCGACCTGCGGAACGTAGCCGACGCCGGCCCTGGCGACTTCCTCGGGCGGCCGGTTGGTCAGCACGATGTCACCGAGCACGACCCGGCCGGACGACACTCGCACGATGCCAACGAGGGCCTTCAGCAGCGTGGTCTTACCCGACCCGTTGGGACCCACGATGGAGATGACCTGACCGGGGTCGGCGTGCACCGAGATGGCCCGGATGACCGGGTCGCCGCCGTACCCCGCGGTGACGCCCTCGGCCCAGATCGCCGGGCCGGCGCCCGCGTCGGCGCGGGCCGGCGCGTCAGCCGACAAGGTAGGCCTCCACGACCTCGGCCCGGTCCCGCAGCTGCGTCATGG
>JBOHCP010000912.1:0-1033 GCA_050698875.1 Streptosporangiaceae bacterium
TCATGCGGCACCGCCCGAAGCCCTTCGGCTCGATGACCTCCACGGCAACCACGACCAGCGACTTCTTGCCCTTCGCCCGCCCGCCGGCAAGGCCCTGCTCCTCGCCGCCGATGTAGGTCTCGTCGATCTCCACCCGCCCGGACAGCAACTCCCGGCCCGGCCGGATCAGCACCGACCGCAGCCGGTGCAGCATCGCCCACGCCGTCTGGTACGAGCCGATCTGCAGCGTGCGCTGCAGGCTCAGCGCCGACACCCCGTCCTTCGCGGTCGCGAACTGCCAGCACACCTCGAACCACACCGTCAGCGGCGTGCGGCGCCGGTCGAACAGCGTCCCCGCCGTCACCGCGGTCTGCGCCTTGCACCGAGCGCACTTGAAGCTGCCGTCCGCGACGCGCCAACCACCCGAGCTCTGGCAGTGCGGGCAAACGAACCCGCCCGGCCAGCGCAGCCACTCCAGAAAGTCCAGACAGTCTGCATCCGTCGCGAACCACGACTGGAACTCGCCTAGCGAACGCGGGTAGTGAACTCCGCCGCGCGGCCGCTCGATCGCCACCGCATCAGCTTAGTCGGCTCAAGTGGAGAGCCCTAACGCGGCATATGGTGGCGTAGCCGCCGGCCAGCAGGGCCACCGCCAAGGCGGCGATCAGCGCCGCGGCCTGAGCGGCGATGAAGGTGAACATGCCGATCAGGTTCCAGCGCCGGTAGACGATCCCGAACCACATGCCCCAGGCGAACATCAGGGCCAGGCCCACGAACGAGGTGAGCCAGGTGAGGCGAACTCCTGGCCGGCCAGGATGCGCAGGAGCGTGGTCTTGCTCGCGCCGTTACGGCCGAGCAGCCCGGTGACCGACCCGCTCGCGACGTCGAAGGTGCCATCATCGAGGGCAAGCTGGCCGCGGTAGCGGCGGGTCAGGCCCGCCACGGAGATTACCGGTGTCATGTCGTGACACCTCCCTTTTCTGTCCGTCCGGGGCGCGCCGCCTGCTGCCGCCGCGCCGGCGGTTGTTGCCAACATAAATAGATATCAGTATGC
>JBOHCP010000913.1:0-1017 GCA_050698875.1 Streptosporangiaceae bacterium
CCCCAGGTCCCTGGCGACCACGGCTACCGGCCGGCCCGAGCTGACCACCAGCTCCACCGCCTCGGCCTTGTACTCCTGCGTGTACTTCCTGCTCGCTGCACCCACGTCGGCTTCTCCTTGGCAGACAGTCCTACTAGTCGGGGGGACTGTCTACGGAAGCGGGGGTACTTCACCACTCGCACTGCGATGGAAGCCCACGATCCGCCACCACTCAGCGTCCTTCGTGGCTATCAGTGTGCGCCTCCCTGCCGACTCGGCTCGGCTTCGGCATCGCTCGGCCTGGATTACGGCCGCGTGCATGTCAACCAGCTCCTATTGCACGGGCTCAGCGACAGGGCTGTCGTGTCCACGCCCGGACCATGCCTCTTCCTGGGGCAGCTACGTGCCGGGGAGCCAGATTGCCGCCGTGCGTCGTAGCTTGTTGTCCAGCTCAAGGTTCCGGTGGCGCTGCCGATGCCCCGGACCGACCGGAGCAAGTCTGTGACGAGTCAGGTCGGAGTGCGAGTTCACCATCGCGATCATCTATCTGAGCCCGCACGGCCCAGTGGCCATGCCCAGACACCGTGGTCGATGGACCGACGCGGGCTACGTCGTCGGGGCGTCCAGCAGCCCGCGCACGCCATCGACATCAGGGACGACATGACGGATCGCTGCGATGCCGGAGAACCCGGTATCTGCCGACACCAGCGCCTCAGCTCCTGCCACGTGCGCCGCAGCGGCCAGGACCGCGTCGAACGAGCCAAAGCCCGTTCCTTCTTCGAACAGGCGCAGTCCTTCGCGCAGGTCAGGTTCCTCGACGATGAGAAGCGGCAACAGCAGCTCGATGTAGTCACGGGCAAGTTCCGCGGCATCTTTGCGGTCACGACGGCGAGCGCGGACGTGAGTGAACTCCGGCTCTCCCCGGCTCTCAGGTATCGGCTGATGGTTCATTCGTAGGGTGATTCGGGACAGAGGCCGCCATGCACGAAGAGGATCATGTTCATCAGGGCGGTGGCGGTCCGGAACCCGCGGGCGCGG